>CAMDKY010000033.1 GCA_945901245.1 Polynucleobacter meluiroseus
GACTCTCTAGGTTTTGATGCAACTGCGCCCGCTCCATCGGCTCTAAGGACACCAGGCGAAGCCAATTTGGAATGACTGAGCCCGCACGACCATCATCGCTGGGTGACTCCGCTAGCCAGGCTGACATGGGTTTGCCTGTGGACTGCATCACTTCTAAGGCACGCTGAATGCGCTGCGAATCATTGGGCTCTAAGCGCGCCGCTGTAATCGGATCCACTGCCATGAGTTTGGCGTGCATGACTGGCCAGCCGACTTCTTTGCCTTGGGTATCCAGCTTTGCACGGATGACTGTATCCGCTGGCGGAAGGGTAGATAAGCCGTAAGCAAAGGCGCGCCAATAGAGCATGGTACCGCCGACGATGACGGGCGTATTACCGCGTTCTTGTATTTCGGTAACGAGCCGCTTTGTATCAGCGGCAAAGCGCGCTGCGGAATAGGATTCGCTTGGATCCAAAATATCAATCAGGTGGTGCTGAACTGCCGCGCGCTCAGTCAGAGTGGGCTTAGCACTACCAATGTCCATGCCGCGGTAGACCAGGGCCGAATCCATACTGATGAGTTCGACTGTGATTCCGCGTGCCTTAGCTTCAGCCGCAAGGGCCATGGCGAGATTGGTTTTGCCAGATCCAGTCGGGCCTGCTATCGACAGGAGGGGTGAACGGGGCGACTCAGTCGACATGACGGCTTGAGTGCAGTGGATTTAGTGTTGGCGAGTTTGGCTTTCGAGGGTGGCAATGTGACTGCGAATTTCTTCGGCATCCATCGCCTCCGGCACTTCACTGATGTAGTGCTGCATGTCTTTGAGGGCTGGGCGGACGTATTCCAATTGGGCAAAAATGAGGCCCCGATCGCGTACCTCTTCAATCGAGTCGGGTAACAAGATCACCAGTCGTTCTTGAATACCCAGCAAGCGTTCCCAGCGCTCATGTTCGGTGTAAATCAGTTTTAAGTTTCGTAAAAAGCGCGAGAGAATTTCACGGCTACTGGAGGCGCGCAAGAAAATACTCAAGGGAAGCGCAGCTTCGCCCCGATAGCCCTTGGCGTCGAGGTAGGGATCGAGCATGGCTTGTAACTCATCTTTAGAGTAGGTAGCGCCATTGAGCGGGTCCATGATGATTTCACCTTGGGGCAGTGAGACGCGCATCATGAAGTGATTCGGAAACGAGACCCCACGAATCTTCAAGCCAATTTGCTGGCCGAGCTCGATCATCAAAATAGCAAGGGAGATCGGGATACCGCGACGACTTTCGATCACATGGTGCAGATAGGAATTCTCGGGCGCATAAAAATCATTCGCATTGGGACCAAACCCTAATTCGGTGTAGAAGAAATGCTTCAGTAATTGCAGGCGTTGTACTTGTGAGGTATCGGCACTAATCCGGGATTTTAGTTTACTGCCCAACGCATCAATTTGATCGAGTGTGTGCTGTACATCCAAGTCAGGGAAAGCATGCTGCGCAACCGCAATCGCTGATTCGGTTAAGGGAAAATGCTCGTCTTCCGCAACCAGGGAAGTAAAGTAGTCAAGTTGGCGTGTTGGCATACGGTCTATTTTGAATGACGCCGAAAATGCTGCCAGCGAATTCCCACAACCCAGAGTGCAGCAAAGTAAACCACGGCTGCAGCCAATATCCACATACCTAACAAGCCAACCCGAGTCCATGGCTCACTCTGCATGGCAATCCACTGGTGCAGATTAGCGCCATAGTGCAGTAATAGTGCTAAGGGGATTAAGGCAATCGCGAGTTGCAAGAGGTATTTAGTCCAAGCAAAACCGGGGGCAATTGCACCTCGACGGTGCAGGCCAATCCAAAGCAAAGCCGCATTAAGGCAAGCGCCCAAGCCAACGGAAAGGGCTAGGCCAGCGTGGCCCAGCCAAGGGACTAAAACAATATTGGCTAATTGGGTCGAGATAAGCACCAATAACGCAATCCGAACTGGAGTGCGAATGTCTTGGCGGGCATAAAACCCAGGGGCTAGAATTTTGATCAGAATCAGGCCAATGAGACCAACGCCATAGGCAGCCAATGCTTGCTGGGTCATGACCACATCAAAAGCCGTAAAGCGGCCGTAGTGATAGAGCACTGCTGCAATCGGCTCACCAAATAGGAATAATGCAACAGCGCAAGGCGCGGCGAGTAAAAAGGTCAGCTGCAAGCCCCAAACCAAAAGTTCTCCAGCCTGCTTGGTATCTTGCTGCGCATTGGCGCGGCTTAGGCTGGGTAGAAGCACGGTGCCCAGTGCCACCCCCAGCAAAGCGGTTGGGAACTCCATCAGGCGATCGGCATACGACAGCCAAGAAACACTCCCAGTTTGTAAGCGCGAAGCAATATTGGTATTAATGACCAAGGAAATCTGCGCGACCGATACTGCAAAAACGGCGGGACCCATCAACTTCAGTACTCTTCGGGCTTCGGGATTTTGCCAAGCATTGCGAATGGCTTGAGGCAGGATGCCAATGCGCGGTAGGAGGCCAAGCTGGCGTAGCGCAGGAATCTGAATCGCCAATTGCAATACGCCGCCTACAATCACGCCGAAGGCTAGGGCGTAAATTGGCTGATCCAGCTCGGGAGCGAGCCAAACCGCACTGCCAATCAATGCCAAGTTGAGCAAAACGGGGGTGAAGGCTGGAATGGCAAAGCGCTGGAATGTATTGAGAATGCCGGCGGAGAGCGACACCATCGAAATCAGCCCAATGTAGGGGAACATGATTTGCGTCATGACGACGCTGGCTTCGTAAGCAGGGCTCCCACTAAAGCCGGTGGCAATGGCCAGAATCAAGAGCGGGGCACCGACAATACCCAAGCCTACCGTGATCAGTAAAGCCCAAAACAGGAGGGTTGCAACGGCATTAATGAGGACTTTAGACTGGGATGGATCATCTTTACTGGAAACTTCCCCTAAAATCGGCACAAATGCCTGGGAAAATGCCCCTTCGGCAAACAACCTACGGAGCAGATTGGGTAGCCGAAAGGCCACATTAAAGGCATCCGTCCACTCGGATGCGCCAAAACTGCGGGCAATCAGGGTTTCACGTAAAAGCCCGGTTATGCGCGACAGCATGGTGAAGGAGCTGACCTTGGCGGCAGCGGAAAGCAGATTCATAGGCTAATTTTCACCTATTTATCAGTCAACTGGGCTTTTTAACTCCTTTCAGGTAAAATGTTGGGTTTTGGTGAGCTGACTAAAGAGAATCGCGGAAAACCGCAAGAAAACCCTCTAAAGAGGATCTACCTTGTAAAAGCGCTTTACTCAGTTTGCTGTTGAACGAATTAACCCATTGAAATGACATAGGCAGGTTTAAACATGGCCAATACCGCACAGGCACGCAAGCGCGCCAGGCAAGCAGTGAAACTGAATGAGCACAATTCCAGCTTGCGCTCGAAACTACGTACATCCATTAAGGCTGTCCGTAAAGCAATTGATACTGGCGATAAAGCAGCCGCTGCAAAGGTGTTTGTTGCAGCCCAAGCTACGATCGACAAAATTGCTGATAAGAAAATTGCACACAAAAATACTGCAGCTCGTCAAAAGTCTCGTTTGTCTGCCGCAATTAAGGCAATGGCTGCGTAAGACGTTTTGCTTGGTTTGTGTAGTACCCAGCTTTAGCCCGCTCCTCATTAGGGCGGGTTTTGCTTTTTAAGTACGGGTTTGTGGACTTGGCTCAAATTCGCACGCTTCTTCGATCGCCAAATCATTGTCTTTGGCAAAGTTAAGAACAAAGTCGAGGGCGCGCGGGTCGAGCTCATGCAACCGGGTGTCAATCACTACGCATTTGATTTGAGCTATTTGTACCGGCCTGGCATAAGGCGAGTAGGTAAAGCGTGGATCGGCGTGATCACCTGGCGGCCTGAATGTGGCCATAACCCCACAGAGGCGTTCGGCCCAGTCACTTGGTCGAAAGGGCTTACCTGAAGAGGTAACGCCTTGAATAAACAGTTTTTTGTGTTTCAAATGGATGGTATTTAGGTTCGAGCATCAGCACCGGATTACCCTATAGCTTAACAGTGCTGATCGCATTTGATAGACCGATTGATGTAGGCATATAGTTTTGAAAATAAATTTAGTGAACCCTTCCTGGATAATCCAATGAATAGCTCCTTGGCAAAACCCCAAGTACCGGGTCAGCTCAAACATTATTTGCAATTCACTGATCTCACGCGCAGCGAATACGACTACCTGTTTGCACGCTCCGCTTGGCTAAAGACTAAGTTTAAGAGTTACGAGACCTGGCATCCCTTGCACGATCGTACCTTGGCGATGATTTTTGAAAAACAGTCGACCCGTACTCGGCTTTCATTTGAAGCAGGCATCCACCAACTTGGTGGTCACGCGGTTTACCTCAATACGCGCGATACCCAGCTGGGCCGGGGCGAGCCAGTCGAGGATGCTGCTCAAGTGATTTCTAGAATGACCGACATCATCATGATTCGCACCTTTGGACAGGACATTATTGAGCGCTTTGCTGCTAATTCTCGGGTACCGGTGATCAACGGCTTAACCAATGAATTTCATCCATGCCAAGTGCTAACCGATGTGTTTACCTTTGTGGAGGCGCGCGGACCCATTCAGGGCAAAACCGTAGCGTGGGTAGGCGACGCCAATAATATGGCCTATACCTGGATACAGGCGGCTGAGGTGTTGGGTTTTCAGGTGCGCTTTTCTGCGCCCAATGGGTACGCCCTTAATCCTGCGCGCTTAAGTGCAGCTGCAGCCAAGCACCTCACGGTTTGCAATAGTCCCGAGGATGCATGTAAGGATGCAGACATCGTCAGTACCGATGTCTGGACTAGCATGGGCTTTGAGGACGAAAATACTTCTCGAATGGCGGCGTTTAAAAACTGGATGGTTTCGGATCGTTTGATGGCCTTGGCTAAACCCAACGCGCTCTTTATGCACTGCCTGCCAGCCCATCGAGGCGAGGAAGTGGCGGCTTCGGTAATCGATGGTCCGCAAAGCGTTGTCTGGGAAGAGGCGGAAAATCGCTTGCATGTCCAAAAAGCATTAATGGAGTACCTCTTGTGTGGCCGCTTGGATTAATGCATTGCTGTACTGGCAGTCCTTTTTTAGAATGGCATTTGAATTAAAAAATTACCTTAAGTGAATCAATACATCATGTCGGAAATTAAAAAAGCAGTTTTAGCGTACTCGGGTGGTTTAGATACCAGTGTGATCTTGAAGTGGTTACAAGATACCTACCAGTGTGAAATCGTGACCTTTACTGCTGATCTGGGGCAGGGTGAAGAGTTGGAGCCCGCCCGCACCAAAGCCCTGCAATTTGGCATTAAGCCAGAGAATATCTTTATCGATGATTTACGCGAAGAGTTTGTGCGTGACTTCGTGTTTCCGATGTTCCGCGCGAATACCGTATACGAAGGCGAGTATTTATTGGGCACTTCGATTGCCCGTCCTCTGATTGCCAAGCGGCAAATTGAGATTGCGCGCCAAGTCAAAGCCGATTCGGTTTCGCACGGCGCAACGGGTAAAGGCAACGACCAGGTTCGGTTTGAACTGGGTTATTACGCCCTTGAGCCAGGAATTAAAGTGATTGCGCCATGGCGTGAATGGGATTTATTGTCCCGCGAAAAGCTCCTCGCTTACGCTGAAAAACATGGCATTCCGGTTGAGATGAAGCACAAGCAAGGCGGCGCTCCTTATTCCATGGATGCCAACCTACTACACATTAGTTTTGAAGGTCGCCATCTGGAGAATCCCAATGCGGAGGCCGAAGAATCAATGTGGCGCTGGACGGTTTCTCCCGAGAACGCACCCGATGCAGCAGAGATCATTGAAATCGAATTCCGTGCAGGTGACCCAGTAGCCATTAATGGCAAAGCCTACAAACCCCATGAGCTCTTGGCTGAACTCAATACGCTCGGCGGAAAGCACGGCATTGGCCGTTTGGATTTGGTCGAAAACCGCTTTGTCGGCATGAAGAGCCGTGGCTGCTATGAAACCCCCGGCGGCACGATTTTGCTCAAAGCCCACCGCGGCATCGAGAGCATTACGCTCGATCGCGAAGTGGCCCACCTAAAAGACGATTTAATGCCACGCTATGCCAGCTTGATTTACAACGGCTACTGGTGGTCGCCAGAGCGCTTAGCGCTGCAGACCTTAATTGACCATACCCAAACGAGCGTCAACGGTGTAGTGCGTTTGAAGCTCTACAAAGGATCTGTCTCGGTGATTTCACGGGACTCTGCCAACACTCTGTTTGATCAAAACATTGCTACCTTTGATGACGATGGTGGCGCATACAACCAAGCCGATGCAGGCGGATTCATCAAGCTCAATGCCTTGCGCATGCGCATTGCTGAAATTGCAAAACGCAAACGCGCAGCCAAGCAGTGATTGAGCACTTCCTTGATATTTATTTAACTTCAGATAAAGAACATCACCATGCAATTTGATCATGTCTCCGTAGGAAAAAAAGCCAACGTCTACTTTGATGGAAAGTGCGTATCGCATACCGTTACGCTGGCCGACGGGACGCGTAAATCGGTGGGCGTTGTATTGCCGAGCACCCTTAGGTTTGACTTGAGTACCCGCGAAGTCATGGAAGTGGTTGATGGCACGGCCTATGTGAGCATCAACGGCGCATCTGAGCAAACCTTTGCTGCAGGCCAAAGTTGGGAGGTTGCCGCAGGGGGCTACTTTGTGATTCGCGCGGAATCACCCGTACATTACGTTTGCCACTTCGACTAATTTATTGACGCGGTAAGCCCTGGATCACGCTGCCAAGGCCAATTGCCCGCTGACTAAACCATTGCCGGTTCATCTCCAAGGCATAACGAATGGGCGCCTTAGGGCAGTGGTTATTCAATGTTTCCGCCTGCATCTCTTCAATATTGACGATCTTGCCGTCGTCGGCTAGAAAGGCAATCGATAAAGGTATCTTGGTGTTGCTCATCCAAAAGCAATGCGTCGCTTTTTGATCAAAGATAAAAAGCATGCCGGAGTCGGTTGGCATGAAAGTGCGATTCATGAGTCCAATCTGCCGTGCTTGCTGCGTGCTGGCTACCTCTGCCTGTATACGGTAGATCCCCGTTTTTAACTCGACGATGGGAAGACTGGTATTACTATTTTGCGCAAGGCTCAGGTTTGCAGTGAGCGCGAGTAATCCAGCAAAAAAAGCATGGCGAATGAAAGTCAACATGGCTTCATTCTAAATAAGGAAGTTATCAAACAAAAAAATGGACGAAAAAAAACCCAGAGATCACCCTGGGCTTTTAATTTGATCAAGGACAGTGATCAAGCGCCTTGAATATTGGTCGCTTGTTTGCCTTTAGGACCTTGGGTAATGTCAAACGTTACCTTTTGGCCTTCTTTGAGGGTTTTAAAACCGCCCATAGTAATCGCGCTGAAATGCGCGAACAGCTCTTCTTCACCATCATCAGGTTTAATAAACCCGAAACCTTTTGCATCATTAAACCACTTAACAACTCCGGTCGCCATGCGAACTCCATTACATAAACTTGAAACAACCGTGAAAATGGGGGGAATACCTTTTAATCAGTCTCGCTCCAAAACACGCCTAATAGAACCTCAACTAGAAGCACTACCCTGATTGTTTGCCCTTTTGGCGGGGGTGTCAAGGAGTTATGGTGTTATTCGTATTAGTAGAAACCCCTTTTTATCTTCGAAAGTGCCCCAATATGATCATTAACCCCAGTTTCTGCCGTTTTTTTGCAACATAACGTGGTTTCAGTCAAGGTTTCTGCCTTGTGTTTAGAATGGTTCATATGAGTCGCGCAATCAAAATTCCAGGCAATACCAACCCCCTTGTTCCGGGTATTGGTGACACCGCATTACTCGAAAAGCAGGCCGAGAAACTCAAAGCCCCTGCCATGTTTAAAGTCATGCTTCTGAATGATGATTACACCCCCATGGAGTTTGTGGTGATGGTGATTCAAGAATATTTTAATAAGGATCATGAGACGGCTACCCGGATCATGCTTCAGGTTCATTTGGCTGGCAAAGGCGTTTGCGGAATCTTTACCCGTGACGTGGCTGCAACCAAAGTGCACCAGGTTGTTGAGCTATCCCGTGAAGCGGGTCACCCACTGCAGTGCACTATGGAGGAAGTATGATTGCCCAAGAATTAGAAGTGAGCTTGCATATGGCGTTTGTCGATGCACGGGCTGCGCGGCACGAGTTCATCACCGTCGAACACCTTTTGGCTGCGCTCTTGGATAACGCGACTGCAGTTGAGGTTCTCAAGGCGTGTTCAGTCAATATTGCTGAATTGCGTGCTCAGCTCAAAAACTTTATCAATGACAACACTCCAGTTGTGCCCGGCACTGAGGAGGTTGATACACAACCGACGCTGGGATTTCAGCGGGTGATTCAGCGCTCGATCATGCATGTGCAATCGACGTCCAATGGCAAGAAGGAAGTGACCGGTGCGAATGTCCTCGTCGCTATTTTCGGTGAAAAAGATTCGCATGCAGTGTATTTCTTGCAGCAGCAAGGTGTTACCCGCTTGGATGTAGTCAACTTTATTAGTCACGGTATTCGTAAGGATCAAGTCGAGCCAGCAAAAGCGGCCGACTCTAGCCAAGAAACCGAAGAATCAGCAGCCAGCGGCAAAGAAAGCCCACTGGATCAGTTCACGCAAAACCTGAACACCATGGCACGCCAAGGCAAAATTGATCCGCTGATTGGGCGCGACAGTGAAGTCGAGCGTGTGGTGCAAGTTCTCTGCCGTCGTCGTAAAAATAATCCGCTGTTAGTGGGTGAGGCTGGCGTGGGCAAAACTGCCATTGCAGAAGGTCTAGCATGGCGCATTACCAAAGGCGAGGTACCGGATATTCTGGCTAATGCCACGGTCTACTCGCTGGACATGGGCGCACTGCTTGCCGGCACTAAATACCGCGGAGATTTTGAGCAGCGCTTGAAGGGTGTGCTCAAGGCCCTCAAAGACAATGCCAATGGTATTTTATTTATCGATGAGATTCATACTTTGATTGGTGCCGGCGCTGCTTCGGGCGGCACTTTAGACGCGAGTAATTTACTCAAGCCCGCTTTGTCAAACGGTCAGCTCAAGTGCATTGGTGCCACCACCTTTACCGAATACCGCAGCATTTTTGAAAAGGATGCAGCACTGGCGCGTCGCTTCCAAAAAGTCGATGTGGTCGAGCCGACGGTTGATCAGACGGTGCAAATTTTGCGTGGCCTCAAGTCACGTTTTGAAGAGCACCACAGCGTGAAATACGCTTCTGCTGCCTTGGTTGCTGCTGCTGAACTGTCTTCGCGCTACATCAATGATCGCCATTTGCCGGATAAAGCAATTGACGTGATTGACGAAGCAGGCGCTGCCCAGCGCATCTTGCCTAAATCAAAGCAGAAGAAAACCATTGGTCGTCCTGAGATTGAGGAGATTGTGGCCAAGATTGCCCGCATACCACCGCAATCCGTTACCGTTGATGACCGCAGTAAATTGCAAACCTTGGACCGCGACATTAAGAGCGTTGTCTTTGGTCAGGATCCAGCTATTGAGGCATTGGCTAGCGCGATTAAGATGACGCGTGCCGGCCTCGGCAAAATCGATCGTCCGATTGGTTCCTTCTTGTTCTCGGGCCCAACCGGTGTCGGTAAGACGGAGGTTGCAAAACAGCTGGCTTACATCCTCGGCATCGAGTTACTGCGCTTTGATATGTCAGAGTACATGGAGCGCCATGCGGTGAGTCGTTTAATTGGTGCGCCTCCAGGCTATGTTGGCTTTGATCAGGGTGGTTTGTTAACCGAGGCGGTGAACAAGAAGCCCCATTGCGTTTTGTTGCTCGACGAGGTTGAAAAAGCCCATCCGGATATTTTCAATATTCTCTTGCAGGTGATGGATCACGGCACGCTGACCGATAACAATGGCCGTAAGACAGATTTCCGCAACGTCATCATCATCATGACCACCAACGCCGGCGCCGAAGCCATGCAGAAGTCGGTCATTGGCTTTACCAATGCACGTGAGTCTGGCGATGAGATGGCGGATATTAAGAAGTTCTTTACGCCAGAGTTCCGGAATCGTTTAGATGCAATCGTTTCCTTCAAGGCGCTAGACGAGTCGATCATCATGCGGGTGGTTGACAAGTTCTTAATGCAGCTCGAAGAGCAGTTGCACGAGAAGAAAGTTGACGCTACCTTCAGTCCTGAGTTACGGGCGCATTTGGCGAAGCACGGTTTTGATCCTCTAATGGGTGCAAGGCCAATGCAGCGGATTATTCAGGACACCGTCCGCAAAGCACTTGCAGATGAACTGCTCTTTGGGCGCTTGGCACAGGGCGGCACGGTTGCGGTCGATATTGATGCAGAAGGTAAAGTACTTTTGGATATTCATCAAGCAACCCCACCAAGCAAGGCTAGCAAGACTGATGTAGCGCCTGCTGAGGAAATCTAACTTCTAAGTTAACTACTTTGTAATGAAAAACACCAGCTCTTAAGCTGGTGTTTTTTCTTTTAGGCTCGACCCGTACTTCCAAACCCACCTGTCCCACGACTGCTCTCAGCAAACTCATCGACGATCTTGAGTTCCACTTGCTGTATGGGCACGATCACGAGCTGCGCTAAGCGCTCCATGGGCTCTAGAGTAAAAGGGGTGCTACTGCGATTCCAGGTACTGACCATGAGTTGCCCTTGGTAATCCGAGTCAATTAAGCCAACGAGGTTTCCCAAAACAATCCCATGTTTATGGCCGAGGCCCGAGCGGGGCAGGATGAGGGCGGCGTAGCGTGGATCTTCCACAAAGATGGATAAGCCGGTCGGCACCAATACCGTTTGACCGGGAGCAATCACCATAGCGGCATCGATACAGGCGCGTAGATCCAGACCGGCGCTACCGGGTGTTCCATAGCTGGGCATTTGATTGCGCATGCGCTCATCGAGGATTTTGACTTGCAGTGTTTGCATGGTGTTTTTAGAGTTGGGTTGCAACAAACTGAATGAGTTGACGCGCTAGCTGCAGCTTTGGAGCTTTTGCTAATTTCTTGCTGCCCCGCTCATGAATCAGGAGCAGTTGGTTAAGGTCACTACCAAAGGTGTCGGGCCCAATGTTACCAACAATCAGTGGGATGCCTTTACGCTTGCGCTTGTCATCGGCATGCTCTTCAAGTTTGGTCGACTCGGCCGCAAAACCAACACAGTAAGGATGTGGCTTACCTTTCGTCTTTTTAGCAGACTGCGCCATGGTCAACAAAATATCGGGATTGGGGGCGAACTCGATGTTCGGCGTTGATTTGCTATTACCTTGGCGCTTTATCTTTTCTTTGGATGGATTTGCGATGGCCCAGTCAGCTACTGCGGCAACCCCAAAAAACAGATCGAAATTGGGTGAGGCCATCACTGCCGCGTACATGTCTTTAGCAGAGACCACATCGGTCCGCTGGATTTTCCCTGTAGCAAGAAGGGGTGTATTTAAATCACAGGGGCCAGCAATCAGATGCACTTCCGCGCCAGCTTCCAGGGCAGCTCTAGCAATCGCAAAGCCCATCTTACCGGAGCTGCGGTTGGTAATGCCACGTACCGGATCAATTGCTTCAAACGTAGGCCCCGCGGTAATTAATACTCGCTTACCCGCGAGTACTTTTTTTTGAAAGAAAGCAATTAACTGCTCGGTGATCTCAGCGGGCTCGAGCATTCTGCCCATACCAACTTCGCCACAGGCTTGGGCGCCGCTGGCAGGACCGAGTAATTCAACTTGATCACCCCGCAAGCGCTCAGCACTGCGGACGGTTGCAGGGTGTTGCCACATCTGTAAGTTCATTGCGGGCGCCAAGAGTAAAGGGCAATCCCGTGCGAGGCATAGGGTGGTGAGGAGATCGTCAGCGAGGCCAAGGGATAGTTTGGCCATCAAATCCGCGCTAGCAGGCGCAATCAAAATTGCATCTGCGGCGCGCGATAACTCAATGTGCGCCATGTTGTTATTGATGCGCGCATCCCATTGATTCGTGAACACGGGATTGCCAGTTAAAGCCTGCATGGTTACGGATGTGATGAACTGGGTTGCAGCCTCGGTCATGACGACCTGAACGCTTGCTCCCTCTAGCATCAGCAGGCGAGCTAATTCGGCAGACTTATAGGCAGCAATACCACCCGAGATGCCGAGAACAATTTTTTTATGGAGAAGTGACTGCATAGTCGAAGATTAAACGGGTTTGAGCAGAATGGCTAGATTAGGAGGGGGTTGATGCTCTTTTGGGACGGATTTCCCCCCAGATGATTAGGGCTGCACCCAGCACAATGGCGCTATCGGCCAGATTGAATGCAGGCCAATGCCATTGTGCATAATGCAGATCAATGAAGTCCACGACAGCGCCGTAGACAAGGCGATCAATTACATTACCGACTGCGCCGCCCAAAATAAAGCTAATCGCAAACGCGATTAAGGTGTCGTGTTGATGGCGGCGTAAATACCAAATCATAAAAATAGCTGCGGCTGTACCCAGTATGGTGAAGAACCAGCGCTGCCAACCGTCACTACTGGCTAAAAAAGAAAACGCAGCACCTGGGTTGTAAATCAAGAACCAATTCAAAAAACTGGTAACGGGTACCGGTACGGCAAACTGCAGTGTCGATTGCGCCCATAACTTCGTTGCTTGATCCAAAACAAGCACTAAGCACGCCAAGCTGAGCCAGCCATAAAAACGGCGTGCATCCGTGGAGCGGGTAGGCTGGATCATGAGGCGTTTGAGTGATTAGGCAAAAGAGCGATCTTCACCAGTGCCAAATAAGTTGCTGATGCAGCGACCGCAGAGTTCAGGGTGCGCGGGATCGACCCCTACGTCTGCAGTATGGTGCCAACAGCGACCACATTTTTTGTATTGGCTTGCACGGACTAGAACCTCTAGCCCCGCACTACTGAGTTCAATATTGGCACTGGACGTGATAGTCACAAAGCGCAGATCATCTTCGAGAGAATGCAAAATGGCAAAGTCAACGTCATCGACTTTGATGGTGAGTTCTGCTTGCAGTGAGGAGCCAACATGACCTGCTTCGCGTTCAATTTCAATCGCCTTGGTCACCTCAGAGCGAATTTCCCGAATGCGATTCCATTTAGCCAGCAGCTCTTCTGCATTGGCGATCTCGGGGAATGCGCCGAACTCTTCCATAAAAATAGAGTCTTTACTTTTGTTCTCAGAGCCATGGGGAAAGGATGCCCACGCCTCTTCTGCTGTGAATGATAGAAAAGGGGCAAGCCATTTCAGCAGATTGCGGGTAATGTGAAATAAGGCGTTTTGCGCCGCACGCCGCTCTTTCGAATTAGGCGCGCTGGTATAGAGGCGATCTTTGAGAATATCCAAGTAAAAGCCGCCCAGATCTTCCGAGCAAAAGGTCAACATACGCGCTACTGCGGGCTGGAATTCATAGGCCTCGTAGTGCGTCTGGACCTCCGCTTGCAATTGATTTGCAAGAGCGACTGCATAGCGGTCAATCTCGAGCCACTCTGTGCTCGGCATGCTGTGCTGCGTTGGATCAAAGTCAGCCAAGTTCGCCAGCAAGAAGCGCAAGGTATTGCGCATGCGGCGATAACTTTCAACTACCCGCTTCAAAATTTCATCGGAGATGGTCATCTCACTCGAGTAGTCGGTAGAGGCAACCCAAAGGCGAATGATTTCAGCACCTAATTTATCTGCCACCTGTTGCGGGGCGATCACATTGCCAACCGATTTGCTCATTTTGCGGCCTTGGCCATCGACCGTGAAGCCGTGGGTCAGCAGTGCCTTGTAGGGCGGCTTGCCATCGAGCATGGCGCCAGTGAGTAGCGACGAATGAAACCAGCCACGGTGTTGATCTGAGCCTTCTAAATACAAATCAGCCAAACGACCATCGGCATTCTCGGCCTCAAGGCGATAGAGCTCATTACGGTGTGAGCCACGGATCACATGCCAGTGGGTTGTCCCTGAGTCAAACCACACGTCTAAGGTATCGCGGTTCTTTTCATAGAGGGCGGCTTCTTCGCCGAGCAACTCAGCCACATCGAGTTTTTGCCAGGCTTCAATGCCGCCAACATCCACCCGCTCTGCGATTTGCTCGAGTAATTCACTGGTACGAGGATGGGGTTCGCCAGTTTCTTTGTGCACAAAGAAGGCCATCGGGACGCCCCATTGGCGTTGACGCGATAAGGTCCAGTCTGGGCGATTGGCAATCATGCTGTGCAGGCGCTGCTTGCCCCAGGCAGGATAGAACTCCGTATTGTTGATGCCTTCGAGTGCTGCTTCACGCAAGCAGGCTTTGCCATCGGAAGGTTTTTTATCCATGCTGGCGAACCACTGTGAGGTGGCACGATAAATGATGGGTGTTTTATGGCGCCAGCAATGCATATAGGAGTGGCTATACGATTTATCTTTTAAAAGACTGCCTGCGCTGCGCAGCGCTTCCACGATTTTCGGGTTGGCTTTCCAGACAAATTCATTGGCAAAGAGCGGCAACCAGGATGCATAGACGCCATTGCCCATCACTGGATTCAGAATATCTTTGTCGATTAAGCCATTGGCTTTGCACGACTTAAAGTCTTCTTCGCCGTAGGCGGGCGAGCAGTGAACTAGCCCTGTGCCGGTATCCAGCGTAACGTACTCGGCTGGATAGATGGGGGAGAGGCGACGGTAGCCCTCATCAAGGGATGCGAGTGGATGCCAAAAGGAGATACCCGCTAATTTTTGACCGGAGCAGGTCGCAATGACCTTGCCTTCAAGACCATACTCTTGCAGGCAAATTTCGACACGGTCTTTAGCCAAAATAAGCAGCGACTCTGCGGTCTCCACCAAGGCGTATTCCAGTTCCGGGTGAACATTGAGCGCCTGGTTGGCGGGAAGTGTCCACGGTGTGGTGGTCCAGATTACAACCATGCCTTTTTTCTCGGGCAAGTGCGGGATGCCAAATGCTTTCGCTAAATTACTACGCTGCGCATCATCAAAGGCAAAACCAACGTCGACTGCAGGATCGGTTTTGTCTTGGTATTCCACTTCGGCTTCAGCAAGCGCAGAGCCACAATCGAAACACCAGTTAACGGGCTTTAGGCCACGAAAGACATACCCCTTTTTCCAAATGGCGCCCAGTGCACGAATCTCGTCAGCCTCATTGCGGTAATTCATGGTGAGGTAGGGGTTGTTCCAGTCGCCGAGAACGCCCAAGCGCTCAAAGTCGATTTTCTGTTTTGCAATTTGCTCGCTGGCGTACTGGCGTGCTTTGGCCTGCACCTCAGCCGTTGGTAAATTTTTACCAAACTGTTTTTCAATTTGGATTTCAATCGGCATGCCATGGCAGTCCCAGCCTGGAACATAGGCGGCATCAAAGCCCATTAGCCAGCGGGATTTAACAATCATGTCTTTGAGAATCTTATTGACCGCGTGACCAATGTGAATATCGCCATTGGCGTATGGGGGGCCATCGTGCAGGATGAATTTAGGTTGCCCTGAATGCGCTGCCCGAATGGCTTCGTAGAGTTTATTTTTTTGCCACTGAGCTACCCATTGTGGCTCGCGCTTGGGCAAATCGCCCCGCATTGGAAAAGCAGTTTCCAGAAGGTTAACGGGATAAGAATTGGATTTATCAGACATGGTCTTTTTTCTGGAAATAATCACGCGCACATTGCGCATCGTTTTGGATAGCAGACTGCAGCGAGTTGAGGTCAGGGTATTTTGCCTCGTCCCGTATTTTTTCTAAGAGTTCAACGCGAATAATGCGGCCATACACTTGAGCATTGAAATCAAATAAATGCACCTCAAGTAAAACACGCCCTGCATCTTCTACTGTTGGTCTAACCCCTAAGCTGGCAACCCCCGGCAAGGGTGTGTCTCCAAGGCCGTGAACGAGGACGGTAAAAATACCGGTCATAGCGGGCTTACGCTCATGCAGGTGATTTGCTACAGCCAGGTTCAGGGTAGGAAAGCCCAGTGTTCTGCCGAGTTGACGGCCGTAAATCACGTGCCCAGAAATTAGATAAGGTCTGCCCAGCAGCAGGGCCGCCTTGGGCATATCACCTTCTGCTAATGCACTACGCAGCGCTGAACTAGAAATGCGTTCTTGATTTTCTACAACGGTGTTGATGTTGGAAACCTCAAAACCAAATTCTTCACCAGCGCGCTTAAGGCTAGCGAAGTCCCCTGCGCGTTTTGCGCCGTAACAGAAGTCATCGCCAATCAAAATCCATTTGGTATTGAGGCGCCGAATTAAGATTTCTGAAACAAATTGCTCAGGGGTCAATTTGGCATAAGCAGCATTGAAGCGCTCAATGACGACACGATCAATACTGATGTCGGCAAAGGCAGTTAACTTATCTCGCAAATTTAAGATGCGGGGCGGCGCTTCGGCGGATGTAAAAAATTCTTTAGGGTGTGGCTCAAAGGTCATGACACAGGAGGCAAGGCCTCTTGCGCGCGCACCTTCCGTCAATGCCTGGAGCAATGCGTGATGACCCCGATGCACGCCATCGAAATTGCCGATGGTCAGGGCACAAGGGGGTGCAGCACGAAGGTGGGCAGAGCCTCGGAATACGTTCAATGGTCGCTTTCAGGGTAGCCTTGAATTATATTGTGGGCATGCACTCCATCGTTACCTTAATCTCCGGACGCGGATCGAATTTCGAAGCTATCGTCAAAACAGCCCAAAAAGAGAATTGGGCAGTCCAATTTAGTGGGGTAATAGCAAATCGCCCTGAGGCCAAGGGCCTTGATTTTGCTCGCTCTGAGGGCATTCCTGCTCTGGCTCTGGATCACAAAGCCTATCCCGACCGCCATGCCTTTGATCAAGCCCTAATGCAACAAATCGATGCCTTGAAGCCAGATTTAGTGGTTTTGGCTGGCTTTATGCGCATCTTGACGCCAGAGTTTATTCGGCATTACGCCGGAAAGTTGATCAATATTCATCCCTCCCTGTTGCCCAGCTTCCCTGGTTTGCATACCCATGAACGGGCTTTGGAGGCAGGAGTAAGTACGCATGGAGCCAGCGTGCACTTTGTTAGCGAGGGTGTAGATGAGGGTCCTATCATCTGCCAAGCCACTGTTCCTGTACTTCCGGGTGATTCAGCAGCGCAATTGGCTGCACGGGTTTTGCAAATGGAGCATCTCATTTACCCGCGGGCCGTAAAATGGTTCCTTGACGGTCGATTGCGAATAGAAGGAAATCAAGTGAAGGTGCAGCCCCCAGAGTCGCAGTTGTTTATCCATGAGTAAGGCCAGACCCGAGCGCGGCGCCAAGCCGACCCGCAATAGAGCATCCGATCGATCCCCATCCTCTGGCGCTAGGACGCAAAGCCGTCCCCAGCGACGAGGCCCAGAAGTTGCGCCTGTGAGTGGGCAGAAGAATTTCTCCCACGCTAAAGCGCTGCCGCAGCATGCTGCTCATTTGGAGCGCCTTCTTCCTGAGCTCTTAAGCTTTGAGCAACCTTCTGACCGGGTGGTCAGTCGCTACTTTCGTGCTGAGCCTCAGCTCGGTAACCGCGATCGCGCCTTAATTGCCGAGAGTGCCTTTGCTATCTTGCGCCGTAAAAATGAGATGTCGCAATTTGCCTCGAGCGGCAGCGGAACCCAAGCCAGGCGCCTAGCTTTGCTTGGTATGATGTCCGCATTGTCGGAGGGTGGTCTTGGCTCTGCTAATCGCCCTGAGAGCGCGCTAGCTGACTTGGCCCACGTTATTCAGCCTACAGAATATGACTGGCTCAAACGCTACTCCGAACTCGATCGCGATACCTTAGCGCCGATGGTGCGCAACAACTTACCTGAGTGGCTTTGGAATGCATTTGAGTCAGCGCCGGGCGAAGCCCAGCGTCAAGAACTTGCAATCGCTCTGATGCGCCCAGCCCTATTGGATTTGCGGGTGAACACCATTAAGGCTAATCGCGATACCTTACTCGAAGAAATGAATGCCTTAGGCGGACGTTATCAAGCCGTGCCAACGCCTTTTTCGCAGGATGGCATTCGGATTATGGGTAAGCCTGCATTGCAGAATTCCAGTTGGTTTAAGGCAGGTCTATTTGAAGTGCAGGACGAGGGCAGTCAATTGCTTTGCCATTTATTGGGTCCCAAGCGCGGCGAGATGGTGGTGGACTTTTGTGCGGGCGCTGGCGGCAAGACCTTGGCCTTGGGCGCTTTAATGCGCTCGACCGGGCGCCTGTATGCCTTTGATACGTCGGAGCGTAGGCTGGCTAATTTGAAGCCCCGCCAAGCCCGCAGTGGTCTTTCGAATGTGCATCCCGTTTGGATCGATAGTGAGAATGATTCGAAGGTCAAGCGCTTGGCCGGCAAGATTGATCGGGTGCTGGTAGATGCGCCGTGCAGTGGTATTGGCACCTTGCGCCGTAACCCCGATCTGAAGTGGCGTCAAACACCTGCTGCGGTAGCCGAGCTCAATGCAAAGCAGGCCAGCATTTTGGCGTCAGCCAGTCGTTTGCTGAAACCCGGCGGTCGCTTGGTTTATGCCACCTGCAGCTTATTGCCCCAAGAAAATCAGGCTATTGCTTTGCAATTTTTAGAAAAGCACCCTGAGTTTGAATTAATCCCCGCAGCTGAAGTGCTGAAAGACCACTTTTTAGATGGCACGCAGCCGATTGGGACGAGCCCAGATAACCCCTGGTGGCAGCTATGGCCACACCTTCATGGAACCGATGGCTTCTTCGGGGCAATTTTTAGGCGAAAAGCTTAAAATACAAGGTTACTGATTCCGTTTAGGGGATGTTTTGAACTCCAGCTTTGATATAACTGTTTTGCACGATGCTTTGATCCAGTGGTTAGCCCATGGCTACCTTGATTGGGCTTGGTGGCAAATTGTGCTGTTTACCTTGGCGGTAACCCACATTACGATTGCGAGCGTTACTATTTTCTTGCACCGCTGCCAGGCGCATCGTGCGCTCGACCTGCATCCAATCCCCTCGCATTTCTTTCGTTTTTGGTTGTGGCTGACCACCGGCATGGTGACCAAAGAATGGGCTGCCGTTCACCGCAAGCACCACGCCAAATGCGAAACCATCGATGATCCCCATAGCCCTCAGGTACTGGGAATTAAAACCGTGTTATCGCGCGGTGCCGAGCTATATAAGTCGGAAACCCAAAATCCAGAGACCTTGCAAAAGTTTGGTCACGGTACGCCCAACGATTGGCTTGAGCGCAACATCTACTCGAAATTTTCCTGGCAGGGTGTGGCACTAATGATGATCGTCGATCTATTCTTGTTTGGTGCGATCGGCGCAACGGTCTGGGCAGTACAAATGCTGTGGATACCGATTACGGCGGCAGGCGTGATTAATGGCATCGGCCACTTTTGGGGTTACCGCAACTTCAACAATGAAGACGCTTCCCGCAATATCGTGCCCTGGGGCATTTTGATTGGCGGCGAAGAGCTGCACAACAATCACCATACCTATGCTACGAGCGCGAAGCTATCGAACAAGTGGTACGAGTTTGATATTGGCTGGCTCTACATTCAGATGATGAGTGCAGTTGGCTTAGCCAAAGTAAAAAAGATCCCACCCAAGCCAGTGTTGTCTGAGGTGCGTCCTGCAGACCAAGATACATTAGAGGCGATTATTGCCAATCGCTACGAAGTGATGGCGCGTTACAGTAAGTCCCTCAAGAAGTTCTTCACGACCGAAGTCCAGCACATGCAAGAGTTGGCCGCTCATCTGAATGATGCACGTACCTGGCTCTGCAAAGATGAAGCCCAACTAACGGCTACCGAAAAGCATAAGCTAGAAGAGCTTGTGCAGCAAAATGCCCAACTGCGCAAAATGATTGAGATGCGTCGTGATTTGCAAGCACTGTGGGGTCGCTCCAACGCGACGGGTGAGCAACTATTGAGCCAACTCCGTACTTGGTGTCAGCGAGCCGAGGACAGCGGCGTATCGAACTTACGTGACTTCTCGATTCGCTTGCGCCGCTACAGTTAATCATCCGCATAAACGAGGTAATAAAAAACCCGCATCTAGCGGGTTTTTTATTGAGATGAAACTGAAATTCACTTCAGCTTAGTCTCTTTGTACGATACGTGCTTGCGAACGGTAGGATCGAATTTCATGATCTCTAACTTCTCAGGCTTGGTACGCTTGTTTTTAGTAGTTGTATAGAAGTGACCAGTACCTGCTGATGACTCTAACTTAATCTTTTCTCTGCCGCCCTTAGCCATTTCAATATTCCTTTAGATTTGGCCGCGTGCGCGCAAGTCGACTAAAACGGCATCAATGCCATTCTTGTCAATGACACGCAAACCTGCGTTGGTTAAGCGAAGGCTGATCCAGCGATTTTCTGATTCAACCCAGAAACGGCGATTTTGCAGGTTGGGCAAAAAGCGGCGCTTCGTTTTATTGTTTGCATGGGAAACATTATTGCCAACCATCGGCTTTTTCCCAGTGACTTGGCAAACTTTTGCCATGACACGACTCCTTAATTGCGAAAAAGAAGATTGTAGCAGGCGAATGGCTAAATGAGCTAGCCCTTTTGTGGAAGGCCGACTAGCACCCGATTATTCTGGCAATTTCCCATAATAAGTTAGTGATTACTACTAATTTGGACCAACATTCATAATGCCAGCCTCTTGAAAAGAGAAGAAGCTATTCTGACTGACGATGCAGTGGTCTAAAAGGCCAACGGCGACCCATTGCAATGCCTGTTGCAGAAGGTGCGTTAATTCAATGTCTTTTTTGCTGGGATACGGGTCGCCACTAGGGTGGTTGTGTGCCACGATCAGGGCGCTGGAATTACGCATCAGGGCCTCTTTGACGATTTCCCGAGGGTAGACGGCAGTCTGTGCCACTGTGCCCCTAAAGAGCTCCTGACATTCGATTAAACGGTTTTTCGAGTCTAGATGAAGGCATAAAAAGACCTCATGAGGTAAGTGCCCGATTTTCGCCTGAATCAACTCCCGCATTTGGGTCGGTGAGCCCAGAATGGAATCGTGCATCAGTTCATGGACCAAGCTGCGTTTGACTAGCTCATAGGCTGCCTGAATTTGTGCCCATTTGGATATGCCCATACCATGGCAACGGGTAATTTCTTCAGCGCTTGAATTGAGCAGTCTGGGTAGGTTGCCAAACGTACCCAAAAGGTCTTGGGCGAGCGTCACAGCCGTCTTCCCCTTAACCCCGACCCGCAGGAAGATAGCCAGCAGTTCGGCGTCTGAGAGCGCCTCAGGGCCGGCGAGGCGCAGTTTCTCCCGCGGTTGCTGGCCTTTAGGCCATGTGGAGATCGGAGAATGTACGGCACTCGCCGGTCTAGCTACAATATTCGGATGACTACTTCGACCGTTCAAGCCGACTCCTATTTGACCCTTAACTACCGTTTGGTTTTGCCCGGCGGGGAGGACTACATCAATACCTTTGAGGACAACCCGGCGACGGTGATGTTTGGTACGGGTCAATTTGCCCCCTGTTTTGAAAAGGCACTACTTGGTATGAAAGTAGGAGAGCGCAGGACTGTCGTCATCCCTCCTGAAGAGGGCTTTGGATTACCCAAACCCGAATTAGTGCAGTGGGTCACAATGGATACCCTTAAAGAAAATAACAATGAAACCCCAAGCTTCTCTCCGGGGGATGTGATCGAGTTCAATGCACCTAGCGGCGCTCAATATGCCGGCGTCTTGCAATCGATGACGGATGAGGGGGCGTGGTTTGATTTCAACCACCCCTTGGCAGGTAAGCCGATTACCTTCGAAGCAGAAATCGTAGCTATTATGTGATGCGCCATGAGCCAAAGTGATCCACTCGAAATTTTGTTGGCACAGCCCAGGGGGTTTTGTGCAGGCGTTGATCGCGCGATCAACATTGTAGATGAAGCCTTGAGCCGCTTTGGTAAGCCCATTTATGTGCGCCATGAGATTGTGCACAACAAGTACGGGGTCGATGAGTTGCGCACCAAGGGCGCGGTCTTTGTAGAAGAGTTGGAAGAAGTGCCGCGCGGCGGGATTGTGGTGTTTAGTGCCCACGGCGTTTCGCAAGAAGTCAGACGTGATGCAGAAGCGCGCGGCTTGCAGGTATACGATGCCACTTGCCCACTGGTCACCAAGGTGCACTTGGAAGTAGTCAAGATGTGCAAAGAGGGCTTTACCGTTTTGATGATTGGTCATGCCGGCCATCCTGAGGTTGAAGGCACGATGGGCCAAGTAGGCCAAGGCATTATCTTGATCGAGGATTTGGAAGACGTAGCCAAACTCAATTTGCCCGCCGATGAAAAGGTAGCCTTTGTTACCCAAACTACTTTGTCGGTTGATGAAACAAAAGAAATCGTTGACGCCTTAACCACCAAGTTTCCCCACATTACAAAGCCGCGCAAACAAGATATTTGTTATGCAACGCAAAATCGCCAAGATGCTGTCAAGTTCATGGCGCCACAAGTCGATCTCGTTATTGTGGTGGGAAGTAAGACAAGCTCGAACTCCAATCGCTTGCGGGAATTGTCTGAAAAGTTAGGCGTGCCTTCCTACATGGTCGATGCACCCGAGCAACTCGAAGAAAAATGGTTTGAAGGAAAAAAACGGATTGGCTTAACTGCAGGCGCTTCTGCACCAGAGAGCCTGGCGCA
>CAMDKY010000034.1 GCA_945901245.1 Polynucleobacter meluiroseus
TCTCTAGGTGCGCGCGAGGATTATCTAAGTTCGCAAATTGGTCGAGCAAGCGGCCGCGCCCTTCTTTTTGTAATTGCAGTGCATAGTCACGGGCCAGCTCCATGCCTCCAGTAGCAGCAGTCAAAATCAGCTCAGCCCCATACGCCGCCATGCTTTGTCGGCGCTCCAAACTTTGATTCTCGGGCATGACCAGAACCATTTTGTAACCCAACATGGCGGCGGCCATGGCCAAGGCAATGCCCGTATTACCACTCGTGGCCTCTATCAAGGTATCACCCGGCTGAATCTCACCACGCTCTTGTGCGCGGGTAATCATCGATAAGGCCGGTCGATCCTTAACTGATCCCGCTGGATTATTACCTTCTAGTTTTCCTAAAATAATATTGCCACGTCCAAGGATGTCTGGACCCGGTATCCGCTGCAAACGCACTAGGGGGGTATTGCCAACCGTTTGGGAGATGGTCAAGTAGGAGGAGTGGTGATTGGCGGGCGAGTTCATCAAACTATTTTAGCGACAAGCCCGCCAATTCGGTTAATTCAAGCGCAATACAACGATTTCATATTGCAGCGGCGTTTATTCCCAGTTTTTTGGAGTTTTTGTCCTCTTTGATGCGGGGAACTGGTCTTGTGATTCCCTTGAGCGCCCTTGTGATCGACCCGAACTGGACTTGGGCTCCCCTTGCGTGCGCGTATTCGCTTTGGTACTGCCCCGAGTCTCACGGTAAGCACTAGGGGATTCAATGGTTAAACCGTTATCTACCATTTTTTCAACCGACTTCATGCCTATGCCGCGCACCCGCTTTTGTAAGTCATTAGCATCGTGATAAAAGCCGCCGTCTTCTCGCTCAGCAATGATGGCACGTGCCTTTGATGGGCCTAAACCTTTGATGCTCTCCAGCTCGGACTGGCTTGCACTATTGACATTAACGGGCGATGCGTTTGCATCCGATAAACCCACTCCAATTACAGGTACTAACAACGATATCAGCGCTACTTGTAATGCATATTGACGCACATACGAACGAAATTTTTGAATCATATCTACTCCTCTTAGTCGTTAAAAAATCCTTGGGCTAATGGAATAGCCTGCAAGGACTCTACATAACGACCAGACACTGGAGTAGTTGACTATAAATCGACCCCTGACACGATGACTACGCTGAAATCCGTAGCCACCTGCAGTGGGTATAACTTTAGATTACGCCTTTGTCAGTTCAGGCGCTGGGCTGACTCAGAAAATCAGCATTGGCAGAAAGCCAATCAATATATCGTCCAACACCCTGCTCTACATTTAAGAATGAGCTCGCATAACCCGCCTGCCGGAGTTGGGTTTGGTCTGCTTGTGTAAAGCATTGGTATTTGCCACGCAAAGCATCCGGAAACGGAATGTATTCAATCAAGCCTTGCTGGACCAATTCGGATAAGCTAGCAGGTGCTTGCCCTGCAATGCGCCGCATCGAGTTGACGATGGCATGGGCAACATCATTAAAGGGTTGGGCCTTGCCGCTACCTAAATTAAAGATGCCACTTTTTTCAGGATGGTCATAAAAAAATAAATTAACTTTGACCACGTCTTCCACTGAGACAAAATCACGACTCTGCTCACCAGCAGCATAACCACCATACTCACCAAAAAGCTTAACCACGCCATGGTTTTTAAACTGATGGAATTGGTGAAACGCAACCGATGCCATACGGCCTTTATGCGACTCGCGCGGCCCATACACATTAAAGTAACGAAACCCAACCACCTGCGCTGCATTTACTTTCTCAGCAAAGCGCTTGCGCATCACCTGGTCAAATAAAAACTTGGAATAGCCATAGATATTGAGCGGCTTCTCGTGCTCACGGCTTTCGACAAAGGTATCAGATCCACCATAGGTGGCTGCAGAGGATGCATACAACAATGGCACGCCTTCTTCGGTACAAATATCCAGTAAATCCATAGAGTAGCGGTAGTTGTTCGCCATCATAAAAATACCATCGGTTTCCATGGTGTCTGAGCAAGCCCCTTCATGAAAAACTGCCTTCACTTTACCCAGCCGCCCGCTGGCAAAAGCCTCAAGGAACTCGTCCTTGTCCAAATAATCAATGATGTCGAGATCAGCTAAATTGCGGTACTTATCCGCGGGGCGTAAATCATCCACTGCGATGATGTTTTTTTCACCTCTCGCATTGAGGGCTTGAACTAAGTTGGCGCCAATAAATCCAGCGGCGCCCGTCACAATAATGGTCACTGCAATTCCTCCGAAGTTACGGTTGCCGTGCCCAACTTACCGACCACGATACCGCCGGCGCGGTTGGCTAATGCCATGGCTCGTTCGAGCGACCACTGCGCAGCGAGAGCAACGGCTAAGGTTGCAATCACGGTGTCGCCGGCGCCAGAAACGTCAAATACTTCACGCGCCTGTGCACGCACATGAGATACGCCTTGATCGGTGAACAAACTCATCCCCTCTTCCGAGCGGGTGAGTAGTAATGCTTGGATCCCAAGTGAACGTCTTAGCTCTTGCGCACGCCGTGTCAGATCATCCTCGTCTGCCCATCGCCCTACAACCTGACGTAACTCGCTGCGATTGGGAGTAATAACGGTTGCACCACGATACTTCTCGTAGTCTTCTCCCTTGGGATCAACCAAAATCACTTTGTTAAGAGTTTGTGCATATTCAATCATGGCAGCAACTTGGCTCAAAGCGCCTTTGCCATAATCGGATAAAACGAGTACATCGGCTGTGCCCAATGCCTTTTCAAACCGCGCCCGCTTTTGCTCCAAGGCGGTTTGACTTGGTGTCTCTTCAAAATCCAAACGGATTAATTGCTGTTGGCGTGCGATGACTCGTAACTTTACTGTGGTTGGGACTTCAGGATCAATCTCCAATTGGCTATTGACGCCACTCTGCCTGAGTAGCTCACCAATCCGAGTCCCTGCCTCATCCTCACCAATAACGCCAAGGATGGTTGTATTTGCTCCAAGTGCGGCAACGTTACGTGCTACGTTGGCGGCGCCGCCCAAACGCTCGTCGACTTTAGACACCTGCACAACGGGTACGGGTGCCTCTGGCGAAATCCGATCCGTATCGCCAAACCAATAGCGATCGAGCATCACGTCGCCAACCACCAGTAAGTTGGTCTTAGCAAATTGCTCGCGGTTCGCTTTTTCTACGGTCATAGTGATACTCAATTGTGACGGCCAATACCTTGGTATTCAAAACCCAATTCTTGCATAGCTTGCGGTTCATATAAGTTTCGGCCATCAAAAATGATGGGGGATTTGAGTTTTTGCTTGAGTAAATCAAAGTCAGGGCTGCGAAAGGCCTTCCACTCCGTAACGATGACAAGGGCATCGCAGCCCTCCAAAGCATCCATCGGCTGATCGACCATCGAGACGCGCTTGCGTCCCTCCGCATGATTCGTAAAATCGACATCAAAGCAATGGGCTGCCTCTGGCATAGAAACGGGATCATAGGCCACTACAGACGCGCCGCGCTTGACTAGCTCGGCGATGATGACACGACTGGGGGCTTCGCGCATATCGTCGGTATTAGGCTTAAATGCTAAACCCCAAATGGCAAACTTCCTATTCTTTAGGTCTGTACCAAAGCGCTTCTCGATCTTTTCAACCAAGATGGTTTTTTGCGCTTCGTTGACGGCCTCAACTGCTTGCAGTATTTTTAAGTCGCGTCCATGCTCGAGCGCCGTTTTACTCAGCGCCGAAACGTCTTTTGGAAAACATGATCCGCCATAACCCGTACCGGAGTACAAAAAGCCATACCCGATTCGAGAGTCAGAGCCAATACCTTGCCTTACTGCCTCAATATCAGCACCCACAACGTCTGCAAGATTGGCCAACTCATTCATGAATGAAATACGTGTTGCTAACATCGCGTTTGCCGCGTACTTTGTCAGCTCTGCACTTTTTACGTCCATGTAATAGGTACGCTCATGATGGCGATTAAACGGGGCGTAGAGTTTGCGCATCTGCTCTTTTGCTCGCAAGCCAGACGGGCTACTGTCGGTGCCAATGACGATACGATCAGGTCGCATAAAGTCCTCCACCGCGGCGCCCTCTTTCAAAAACTCGGGGTTAGATACCACCGAACACAAATCTGGTGAAAGGCCGCGCTTGCTTAATTCTTCAGTAATGGCTGCAGTCACTTTTTCTGCTGTGCCGACCGGAACCGTTGATTTATCGACCACGACCTTGGCTGTGGTCATATAGCGCCCAATATTGCGCGCTGCGGCAACGACATACTGCAAGTCAGCCGAACCATCCTCATCGGGCGGAGTGCCCACTGCAATAAATTGGACATCGCCATGCGCTACCGATGCTGCAATATCGGTTGAGAATTGCAAACGCCCTGCTGCGCGGTTGCGCTCAATCATTTCTTTAAGACCGGGCTCATAAATGGGTACGCCACCGGAATTCAGAATGGCGATTTTCTTGGGGTCTAAATCCAAGCAAAATACATTGTTACCTTGCTCAGCTAAACAGGCACCAGTGACTAAACCAACGTAACCGCTGCCAATAATCGTAACTTTCATAGGGTATTAACCGTTCTTTAATAAGTTCTACATCGAAGGGCCGCTGGCTGCAGCTCCTTCACTACGTCTTGGGGAGTATGCCTCCCAATGATTACAGCCAGGACATTGCCAGTAAAAGCGCCTTGCTCGAAAGCCGCAGTTACCACAGGTGTAGCGCGCCAATGCCGTGGTGCGTTGCTTTAAAAGACCTAAAGTCGCTTGTAAATCAGCAACCCGCTCTGGACTGCCATTAAGCTCCGCTAAGGCCAAACGCGTTTCCGCTAACTTGGAGAGTGCTGTCAGGCTAGGGGTATGTTGCATCACCCCAACCAACATTAGCTCGGTTGCAGCAGGTCCACGAATTAGCATCATGTGCTTGTGTGCAATATCCAAAAGCTCACCAGCCGATTGAGTAGTTAGGAGGGTAATCAGGCGATCCAGCCCGTCATTGATTTTATCGACCGCGGCATGAGCCGCCATCCAGCGATCGGCAACCAGGTGCATGTAGGCAGGGTGTTTTTCTGCCACTTGACTCCACACCTCAATTGCCTGGCCCGGACGATCCATTGCAACCAAGTAGTCGCCCTGCAAAATTAATGCTCTGGCTTGGGCTGGAACTGCCTGCAAGGCCCGATCAATTGATTGTTCGGAGTGGGGCATGTCCTTGCGCCGTAAAGCCTCTTGGGCGAGTTCACAATAAAATTGGGCAATCTCGGTTTGGTGACTCTTATCCTGTAACGCCTCTAGTTCGGTAGCTGCGACGATGGCTTTTTTCCAGTCGCGCTCAACTTGGTACATCTCTAAAAGGCTCTCTTTAGCCGGAACGCTGTACTTACCTTCACCCACTTGGTTTAAGGACGCTTCCGCACGGTCCAGCAAACCTGCGCGCAAAAAGTCACGGCCTAATTCATACGCAGCATGGTCACGGTCGCGGGGCTTGAGATCAGAGCGGCCGGCCAAGTGCTGATGAATGCGGATCGCACGCTCGGTCTCACCACGGCGACGAAACAAATTTCCTAATGAAAAATGAAGGTCGACGGTTTCAGGATCCAACTGCGCTACCTTGACGAGTGCTTCAATCGCCTGATCAGGCTGCTCATTCAATAAGAGACTGAGGCCCTTAAAGGTGGAGCGTTGCTGCTGCATGCGCTCGCGCTCATCCATTCGATTTTCAAGCCGCAAATCCCAACGTGAAGCAAGCCACCCCAGTCCAAACAAGACTGGGAGCAGTAGCAACCATGCGGTTTCAATTTGAATCATGGGGTTCGCTTACGTAAGGCAGTTTGAAGTCAGACTATAGCGGGTAACAATCCGCTAGCCTTTGCTCGAGAGCGAGGCAATTAGCTATCCTTTTTGCCAGACTTAATCTGGTTATGCGCTTGATTGAGGGGTTTGTAATCGACCCGCTCGCGCAATTCTTTGCCGGGCTTAAAATGCGGTACGCGCTTTTCTGGAATCATGACCTTTTCGCCTGATTTTGGATTTCGACCAGTACGCGCTGGGCGATGGTGCAATACAAAACTACCTACGCCCCGTAATTCAATACGCTTGCCCTCTGCAAGTGCGTGCGTCATCGTATCTAAAAGTGTTTTTACAGCCAACTCAACATCCCGCGGCAATAAGTGCGGAAATTGCTCCGCCAAGCTCTCTACCAACTCAGAGCGTGTAATCGCGTGTTGATCGTGTTCTGTCATGGTCTATCAGTAAAACCGCCACCCCTTTTACAAGGAGTGGCGATATGGGTTTAGCCCTGATTGTCCATTTTCGCTTTGAGTAAAGCGCCTAGATTGGTGGTGCCAGACTGCGCATCGCCCTGGAGCTTACTCATTGCATCGTGTTGATCGGCGCTGTCTTTTGCTTTGATCGAGAGGTTGATATTGCGTGACTTACGATCAATATTAATGATCATGGCTGTCACGGTATCGCCTTCTTTCAAGACATTGCGTGCATCTTCAACGCGATCGGTTGAGATTTCAGAAGCGCGCAGGTATGCCTCTACCTCATCAGCCAAATGAATGGTTGCACCCTTCGCATCCACACTCTTCACGGTGCCAGTAACCAGGCTACCCTTGTCGCTAGTGGAGGTGTAGTTGTTGAATGGGTCACCCGACAATTGCTTGATGCCAAGCGAGATACGCTCTTTCTCAACATCAATGGCCAACACGGTGGCTTCGATTTCATCGCCCTTCTTGTACTTCTTAACGGCTTCTTCACCTGGCTCATTCCAGGAGAGGTCAGAGAGGTGAACGAGGCCATCAATGCCGCCAGGCAAGCCAATGAAAACGCCAAAGTCAGTAATCGACTTGATTGCGCCTGTGAGCTTATCGCCCTTCTGTTGTCCACGTGAGAACTCTTCCCATGGATTGGCTTTGCACTGCTTGATACCAAGGCTTATGCGGCGCTTGTCTTCATCAATGTCGAGCACCATCACTTCAACTTCAGTGCCTAATGCAACTGCTTTACTTGGAGCGACGTTCTTATTGGTCCAGTCCATCTCGGATACGTGTACCAAGCCTTCAATGCCGCTTTCGATTTCAACGAACGCACCGTAATCAGTCAAGTTGGTTACTTTGCCGAATAAACGGGTGTTCGGTGGGTAGCGACGCGCGATACCGACCCATGGGTCGTCACCAAGCTGCTTCACGCCAAGGGATACGCGATTCTTCTCTTGATCAAACTTCAAAATCTTCGCGGTCACTTCTTGGCCAACCGTCAGCATCTCGCTGGGGTGACGCACACGACGCCATGCCAAGTCGGTGATGTGCAAGAGGCCATCGATACCGCCGAGGTCAACGAATGCGCCGTAGTCGGTAATGTTCTTAACCAGACCTTGAACAATGCTGCCCTCTTTGAGGTTCACCATTAACTTCGCACGCTCTTCACCTTGGCTGGCTTCAACCACAGCACGGCGGGAAAGAACTACGTTGTTGCGCTTACGATCGAGCTTGATGACCTTGAACTCCATGGTCTTGCCTTCGTATGGGCTGGTGTCTTTAATTGGACGGGTATCAACCAGCGAGCCAGGCAAGAATGCGCGGATGCCATTGACCATCACCGTCAAGCCACCTTTGACTTTGCCAGTCACTGTACCGGTGACGATCCCAGCTTGCTCAAGGGCTTTTTCCAAATTCATCCACGATGCCAAGCGCTTTGCTTTGTCACGGGAGAGGATGGTGTCGCCGTAGCCGTTTTCAAGGGCATCAATGGCAACAGAAACGAAATCGCCTGGATTGACTTCAATCTCACCGGCGTCGTTATGGAATTCTTCAACGGGAATAAACGCTTCGGACTTTAAGCCGGCGTTCACCACCACGAAATTATGATCAATGCGAAGGACTTCAGCCGAGATAACTTGGCCGGTCTTCATATTCGATCGGGTTAGGGATTCTTCAAATAATTCTGCAAAAGATTCAGACATGTATATTCACTTTGTGCCGCCAGAAGGCCTGACGGGTTAGATTAAACACGTTCGACGAAACACGCATGATTAGAAAGTGCGTTGTAGCGTTTCACGAACACCAATACAGCAACTGCGTACTGCTTTTACGACTGGCTCGATACCGAAGATCGATACCAGCTTATTACCTGGCTTACTGCTTGATCAATCGATAATTCCGATGTATCGAGCACTTTTGCCCCTTCAGCCACTATTAATGGTGCGCTCCCACGACTGCTGTCCCGTGCATCGCGCGCCGTTAAATCATGCAACAAGTCGGACATATTAGCAGAAATTCCCTTAGCGATCAATTGCTTATATCGCCGTTCTGCGCGAGCGGCAACGCTGGCCGTGAGAAATACCTTCAGCTCGGCATCCGGGAAAAGAACGCTCGCCATATCCCTGCCATCGGCTACTAGGCCTGGATTTTGGCGAAAACCGTGCTGTAAGTGCACCAATGCCTGCCGAACCTCGGGGTGAACGGCCAATTCAGAGGCCCTACGCCCGATCTTCTCGTCCCGAATGAGCTCAGAAACGTCCTCATCCCCGAGCATAATCTGCCCATCTTGAAAGGAAATTGGCATGGAGGCGGCTATATTGCTTAAAAAAGAGGCATTTTCAGTGGAAACGCCCTCCCGCTCACTAGCCAAAGCCACTAAGCGATAAAGGGCGCCACTATCTAAATAATGAAATCCCAATGCTTTTGCCACCAAAGCCGCAACCGTCCCCTTGCCAGAGGCTGTAGGGCCATCGATCGCAATGACGGGCGGCTTACTTAATTCACTCATGCGTTATAAAGCAGAAATCTGAGCAATCTGCGCAAACTCAGCAAAGTAGTGTGGGAAGGTTTTGGCAACGCAATTAGGATCATTAATCAAAATAGGATTGGGTCCAAAAGCGGCCAAAGAAAAACACATCGCCATGCGGTGATCATCGTAGGTATCAATACCATCGGCTGGGGTTTGCCACACAAGGGGTGGACGGATTACTAAATAGTCTGAACCCGCTTCAACGCTAGCGCCTACTTTTTGCAGCTCGGTTGCCATTGCTGCAATCCGGTCGGTCTCTTTAACGCGCCAACTCGCAATCCCATTTAAACGGGTCTCCCCTGTTGCAAATAGCGCAACAATTGCCAATGTCATCGCTGCATCGGGAATGGCCGTGCAATCGATGGTGATACCGCGCAAGGTTCCGCTTGCCGGACCCGATGCTTCAATCCAATCATCGCCTTTGGTAATGGTTGCGCCCATTTGCGCTAAGGCATCAGCAAAAGCAACATCGCCCTGAATGCTATCGCGCCCAACACCCAAGACACGAACGGGGCCCACGCCAATCGCTCCCGCCGCTAAAAAATAAGAGGCCGATGAGGCATCGCCCTCCACCAATAGGTTTTGAGGGCTGCGATAGACCGACTCACCCTTTTGCAATGCAGGCTGCGCTGGAATCACAAAGGTTTGTGCGTCAGGGCTATCAACATGAACACCAAAACGTTGCATCAGTTTGAGTGTGATTTCAATGTAAGGTCGTGAAATCAATTCCCCAATGACTTCAATCCGAATCGCTTCTTTTGCAAGCAAAGGTAAGGCCATCAGCAGGGCCGTCAAAAATTGACTCGATACATCACCCCGAATACGAACGACTTCTGGAATCGATATGGTCGATGCATGGATTTGAATGGGCGGATACCCCTCTTCACCAAGGTAACTAATCACAGCACCGATTTGACGCAAACCATCGACTAAATCCCGAATGGGTCTTTCGTGCATGCGTGCTACGCCTGACAGGCGATAGTCGCCTTGCTGCATCACCAGTGCGGCAGTCAGCGGACGAATCGCAGTTCCTGCATTACCCATAAACAAATCTGCTGCGCGAATCGGAAAACGACCACCACTACCCGTGACCAAGCAGGTGGTCTTATTCTGGTCTTGAACCGTTAAACCGAGCTTACGTAATGCGGCGCGCATGATTTGGGTATCGTCGGCATCGAGTAAATTATTTAGCGTGGTTTGGCCAGAAGCGAGCGCGGCAAGTAATAAGCTGCGGTTGGAAATACTCTTAGATCCGGGTAGCGTTATCTGACCCTCGGCCCGAATAAATGGGCCAATCGTAATTTGCTCTACTCGGCTGTCCTGCTGGCTCATTGAGAGCCATCCCATGCTTGGCGAGCCTTACTGGCTTTAGTAAATACTTTTTCTAAACCAGCGGCATCTTCATTGGCAATCAGTTCCCGCAAGTGTCCTGCTACCGATAAGTATTGATCTAGCTCTTTTAAAATTGCAGTCCGATTGGCGAGGCAAATGTCACGCCACATTTCTGGGCTAGAGGCAGCAATGCGAGTGAAGTCCCGAAATCCTGCACCAGCATGCTGCAGTTTTTCTTGCGCATCTTCTGAATTGAGGACGCTCACCATGAGGGCGTATGAGAGTACGTGCGGCAGGTGTGACACTGCTGCAAAAATCGCATCGTGCTGAACGGCGCCGATCTTGCGTACCCGAGCGCCCGTTGATTCCCAAAACTGGGTAATGAGCTCGACATCGACCTTGGCATTTTCTTGCAGCTGGCAAATGATGGTCTGCTTGCCCTCAAATAAATCGGCTTTGGCTGCTGCAGCGCCATGCTGTGCACCACCCGCAATCGGATGAGCCGGCACAAATTGACAGGCTTTTTTTCCTAACACTTCTTTGGCCGCCAGAATCACATCGCCCTTGGTGCTTCCGGCATCCGTCATTAAAGTATGTGGCTCTAAAAAAGGCTCGAGGGCAGTAAATGTGGCCCGCATTTGTGCCACCGGCACGCACAGCACAATCACTTGGGATTGTTTTGCCGCCTCCTCTAAAGTGAGAACGCCATCAATGGCACCCATGGCCATTGCTTGGTCCAAATTGGCTTTGCTGCGGCCTACACCGTATACAGCATCAACCACGCCTGCACGTTTTAGCGCGAGGCCAAGGGAGGCACCAATGAGACCAACGCCTACAATGGTCACGTTACCAAAGTGGGGGGATTGAGATTGAGTCATGAATAAATGATGTGCGTAGTTGGTACGTAGTGCTTACTTAAAATTAAGCCGGCTGCAAAATGGAGCGCAGTGCTTGGATGAATGCGGCATTCTCTTCTGGCAGACCAATCGAGATGCGCAGCCACTCCGGCAAGCCGTAATTGCCAACTGGCCGAACAATAATGCCGCGCTTGAGCAGCTCTAGATTGATACGCGCACCTGCACCCGCATCATCGCCCACCTTGACTAAAACAAAATTACCGGCGGAGGGTAAGAATCGCAAGCCAAGGTCTTTAAAAGCATTGGTTAATTGAGCATATCCCGCCTGATTTAATTCAAAGCCAGCTTGCAAAAAGGCATCATCCTGAAAGGCAGCAATCGCTGCTGCCTGAGCAAGGCTATTGACATTAAACGGTTGCCGAATGCGATTGAGTAAATCAGTCAGTCCGGGCTGCGCGACCCCATAGCCAATCCGTAGACCAGCCAAGCCGTAGGCCTTAGAAAAACTACGCGAGAGAATCATATTGGGATAGCGTTTGACCCAGGCAATCGCATCGTAGCGCTGCTCTGGTGTTAAATATTCGTTGTACGCTTCATCGAGCACGACCACCACATTGCTTGGAACTTTCGCTAAAAACGCTTCGATTTCTTTAGGCTCTAAGTAGCTACCGGTGGGATTATTCGGATTGGCTACAAACACGAGCTTGGCTTTGTTGCCAGATTGCTTGATCGCCTCCAGCATCGCCGGCAAATCATGGCCGTATTGCGGTGTTGGCGCCACTTCAACCGCGACAGCACCGACTGCCTGAGTGGCTAGCGGATACACCGCAAACGCATGCTTTGAAAAAATGATTTCGTCGCCCGCTTGTGCAACGGCTCTAGCAGTCAACTCTAAAATATCATTGCTGCCGTTACCTAGAGTGATCCAGTCAGCAGGAACACCCAGGCGACCCGACAATACCTTCTTGAGTTCAAAGCCATTGGAATCCGGATAGCGGCCAAGGTCACTTGCAGCACGCAACATTGCTTCTTGCGCTGACTTCGGCATACCGAGGGGGTTTTCATTGGAGGCAAGCTTCACAATCTTGCTCTCATCCAGGCCGTATTCGCGTGCTACTTCGCTTATAGGCCTGCCGCCGACGTAAGGTGCAATTGCTTGAATGTGTTTAAGGCCGAGTGGCGTGCTCATCATTAACCCAATGCACGCGGGTAGGAACCCAGTTTTTTGTAAAAGGCGGCTGTGTCTTGGAGTTCTGCCAATGCTTTAGCCACATTGACATCCTCTGCATGACCAGCGACATCAATATAGAAGTGATACTCCCAGGTACCTTTGCGCGCCGGACGCGATTCAAAACGCGTCATCGAAACCCCATGCTTAGCTAAGGGTGCCAATAAAGAATGGACCGCTCCCGGCTTGTTTGCAACCGACAGGACCAGCGCAGTTTGATCATTGCCAGTAGGCTGGCATTGATAGCTTCCGACCACCACAAAACGTGTGCGATTGTGTGGGTCATCCTGAATTTGACTAGCCACTGCCTGTAAACCATATGCCACTTGCGCCGGGTCACCTGCAATTGCCGCAATCGAGGGATCGGCAGCCGCCATGCGGGCTGCTTCTGCATTACTGCTTACCGCTTGGCGCTGTAACTGAGGGGCATGCATACTGAGCCACTGTTGGCATTGAGCCAAAGCCTGTGCATGTGCGCATACCGTCGTTACGCCATCCAAGCTTCCGGATTTGGTTAGGAGGTGGTGGCGTATCGATAAAACTACTTCGCCGCTAATGTGTAATGGGGAATCGAGCAATAAATCCAGCGTGCGCGATACCGCGCCCTCACTGGAATTCTCGACCGGCACAATACCGAATTGCGCAGCGCCTTTTTCAACCGATTTAAATACCTCATCCAAACTAGCACACGGTAATCCGCTAATGGATTGGCCAAAATAACTTTGCGCGGCTAATTCAGAAAAGGTTCCCACTGGACCTAAGTAGGCAATCGTTTGCCTAGCCTCTAAAGCGCGGCAGGCTGACATCACTTCACGCCAAATGGCTGCGATGCCATCAATTTGCAAAGGACCTTGATTGAGTTTGACTAAATTCGCGACCACCTGACGCTCGCGCTCAGGACGAAACACCGGCGATACAAAATCACCTTTGACGTGACCTACCTCTTGCGCCGCTTTTGCACGCTTGGATAAGAGTTCGAGTATTTCGGCATCGATGGCATCGATGCGGGCTCGTAATGGAGCAAGACGCTGATCTTCGGTAGTCATTACGCTCGCCTTTCAAATTCACGCATAAATTCCACCAAGGCTTGAACGCCTTCGAGTGGCATCGCATTGTAAATACTGGCACGCATTCCGCCAGCCGCTTTATGACCGCGCAATGCAGCCAAGCCAGCACTGCTGGATTGCGCTAAAAATGCCGCATTTAAACTTTCATCTTTTAAGAAGAAAGTGACATTAGTGCGCGAACGGTAACGTGGATCGACCCGATTCTCATACAGACCGCTTTGATCGATGTAGTTGTATAGCAAGGTCGATTTTTCAAGGTTGACACGCTCCATCTCCGCAACCCCGCCCCGTTTTAATAGCCACTTGAATACCAGTCCAGACATATAAATAGCAAATGTGGGGGGCGTATTGAGCATCGACTGCGTAGCCTCTTCTTTAGCCCAATCCCAAATCGAAGGTGTGATTGCCATTTGATGACCCATTAAATCCCTACGCACAATGACAAAAGTCACGCCGGCCGGACCAATGTTCTTTTGCGCGCCCGCAAACCAAACACCGCACTGGGTCACGTCCATTTTGCGCGACAAGATATTGCTCGAGATATCAGCCACTAGAATGCGGTCGCCCACATCGGGCACCTCTTGAAACTCGACACCGCCAATCGTTTCATTCGCGCAGTAATGTAAGTAGGCGGCATCATCGGATAAATGCCAGCCACTTCTCTCTGGGATGGTTGTGAAATGATCCTCTTTCGAGCTCGCAACAAGATGGGCTTTGCCGTATTTTTGCGCCTCTAAGAAGGATTTCTCCGACCAAATCCCAGTAAGCAAAAAATCCGCTTTGGGTCCGTTTTTGGCGAGTGGCATCAGGTTCATCGGCACCGCGGCATTTTGACCAATACCGCCGCCTTGCAACATCAAAATCGCATAGCTGTCGGGTATGCCCATGAGCACGCGCAGATCGTGCAGGGCTTCCTCATAAAGGGCCATGAACTCGGGGCTGCGATGACTAATCTCCATCACACTGCAACCCATGCCCCGCCAGTTCAACATCTCTTCTGATGCCTGCTGAAGAACCTCAGCAGGCAAGGTGGCAGGGCCCGCTGCGAAATTAAAAATGCGGCGGTCGAAAGTCATAATGGAGTTAAGGGGCGCAGGATCAAATAACTACATTACGCATCGGGCGTGGATTCACCACTAGCGGCATCAACCTCATCTTCAAGCCCATCCGTATCGTCATCGGAATCGCTCTCTGCAATCCGCTGCAATCCAGATAAGCGGGTACCCTCGTCGACACTAATCAAGGTAACGCCTTGGGTCGCCCGTCCCATCTCGCGAATCTCAGAAACCCGGGTGCGCACTAAGACTCCGCCCGTCGTAATCAACATAATTTGATCTTCCGGCGAGACTAAGGATGCAGCCACTACTTTTCCGTTACGCTCGCTGGTCTGAATTGCAATCATGCCTTTCGTGCCGCGGCCATGGCGGGTGTATTCGGCGATGGGGGTACGCTTACCAAAGCCATTCTCCGTTGCGGTTAATACGCTACTTGGCGCAACCACACCATCTTCTGCTGATACCGCGCCATCAGTCGCCTCTGCGGGAGCAACCAGCATGGCAATCACGTTTTGCTCTGCGGCTAAATTCATGCCGCGCACGCCGCGCGCAGTTCTGCCCATCGGACGCACATCGTTCTCATCAAAACGCACTGCCTTACCGGCATCGGAGAACAGCATCACATCATGCTTGCCATCGGTAATCGCAGCACCGACCAAGAAGTCGTTCTCATTTAAATCAACCGCAATGATGCCTGCTTTGCGTGGATTGGAAAAATCCGAGAGGCGGGTCTTTTTGACCGTACCAAGGCTGGTTGCCATAAAGACGTATTGATCGTCTTGGTAGCCTTTAATGGGCAGTATCACCGTGATTTTTTCACCATCGATGAGGGGGAACATATTCACGATCGGCTTGCCGCGCGATGTGCGACTACCTTGCGGCACTTCCCAGACTTTGAGCCAGTACATCCGGCCGCGATCAGAGAAACACAAAATAGTGTCGTGGGTGTTTGCCACAAACAGGGTGTCAATCCAATCTTCATCCTTGGTTGCGGCGGCTTGCTTGCCACGACCACCGCGTTTTTGTGCGCGGTATTCACTCAGAGGTTGGCTCTTCATGTAACCCGAATGCGATAAGGTCACTACCATGTCTTGCGGTGTGATGAGATCTTCGGTAAAAAGTTCGGTGGCATTCATTTCAATAAAGGAGCGGCGTCCACTATCACCACCGGCTTTACCGTAATCCGCTTGCACCTCTTTGAGCTCAGCCTCAATCACCTGGGTTACGCGTTCCGGCTTAGCCAGCAAGTCAAGCAAGTCTGAAATCTCATTCATGACTTCTTTGTATTCGGAAACAATTTTGTCTTGCTCAAGACCAGTTAAGCGCTGCAAACGCATCTGCAGAATTTCTTGTGCCTGACTATCCGATAAGCGATAGAGGCCGGAAGACTGCATCCCGTATTCGGGCAACAAACCCTCTGGGCGATAAGCATTGCGCCCGCCCGGTGTATCGGTCTCAGCGCGCGCCAACATCTCGCGCACCATGGAAGAATCCCATGATTTGCCCATTAACTCTTGCTTGGCCACCACTGGGTTTGCAGCTGCCTTGATGATGGCAATGAACTCGTCAATGTTGGCCAGCGCAACGGCTAGACCTTCTAGTACATGTCCACGATCACGGGCTTTTCGCAATTCAAAAATAGTACGGCGGGTCACTACCTCGCGGCGGTGCTGCAAGAAATACTCCAGCATCTGCTTGAGGTTCAAGAGGCGCGGCTGGTTATCTACCAGCGCCACCATATTCATACCAAAGTTGTCTTGTAGCTGCGTGCTCTTGTACAGATTGTTCAGTACCACCTCAGGGACTTCACCGCGCTTAAGCTCGATGACAACGCGCATACCGGATTTATCGGACTCATCGCGCAAATCAGAAATACCTTCAATCTTTTTCTCATTCACCAGCTCGGCAATGCGCTCAAGCAAGTTTTTCTTATTTACCTGATAAGGCAACTCGTCGACGATGATCGACTGACGCGAGCCTTTATCCAAATCCTCAAAATGGGTCTTGGCTCGCATCACCACACGGCCACGGCCAGTGCGATAGCCTTCGCGCACCCCTTGCACGCCATAAATGATTCCAGCAGTGGGGAAATCCGGTGCCGGACTAATCTCGATCAGCTCATCAATCGTGCATTCAGGGTGGTGCAGAACGTGCAGGCAGGCCGTAACTACTTCATCTAGATTGTGTGGGGGAATATTAGTAGCCATACCCACCGCAATACCGGATGAACCGTTAATCAGCAAATTAGGTACTTTGGATGGCAGAATCAGGGGTTCTTTTTCACTGCCGTCGTAGTTCGGCCCAAAATCGACCGTTTCTTTGTCCAAATCTGCCAAAAGGTCGTGGGCAATCTTGCGCAAGCGAATCTCGGTATACCGCATTGCCGCGGCGTTATCGCCATCAACCGAGCCAAAGTTACCCTGTCCGTCCACTAACATGTAGCGCAAAGAGAAGTCCTGAGCCATACGAACAATGGTGTCATAGACCGCTGAATCCCCATGGGGATGGTATTTACCGATCACATCGCCAACTATGCGGGCAGATTTCTTGTAAGGGCGGTTCCAATCGTTGTTTAATTCATACATTGCGAAAAGAACCCGCCTGTGGACCGGTTTTAAGCCATCACGCACGTCTGGTAGGGCTCTGCCGACGATAACGCTCATGGCATAGTCCAAATAGGACCGCCGCATTTCGTCTTCGAGGGATATTGGTAGTGTTTCTTTAGCGGCTTGTTCCATCTCGAAATAATATCATTTTGAAGGCGGAGAACCCCTGTGCTAATATTCTGTCAGTTTGTACGAATTAGGAAGTATCGCTTTGCGCTTTTTGCAGTTATGTGGGGCGACATACATACAAGTTTGAATTTAATTAAAAAAGTGAATTTGAGGACTAAAAATGAATAAAACCCTAAAACTGGTACTTGCTGGCGTTGTAACTGTTGCTGCCGGTGCTACTTCCGCTCAATCCGTTGACAACTGGGTCAACTCCACTGGCACGCCATGGAGAAACGGCGACGGCACATTGTGCTGGCGTGATGCCGCTTGGACCCCAGCTACTGCTGCTAAAGGTTGTGACGGCTTTTTAGAGCCAAAGAAAGCTGCTGCTCCTGCTAAGCCTGCCGCCAAGCCAAAAGTCACCCAAACTAAGATCACCCTGCAAGCTGATACCTTGTACGACTTTGACAAAGCAACCCTCAAGCCAGAAGGCAAAGCGACTTTAGACAAAGTTGCTGCTGACTTAGGCAAGATTCGTTTAGAAGTCGTTATCGCTGTTGGTAACACCGATAGCGTCGGTTCAGATGCATACAACATGGCCTTAGGTCAGCGTCGTGCGCAGTCTGTTAAAGCGTATTTGATCAGCAAGGGCGTTGACGGTAGCCGTATTTACACCGAAAGCAAAGGCAAGAGCAATCCAGTAGCAACCAATGCTACTGCCGAAGGCCGCGCCAAGAATCGCCGTACCGATATCGAAGTAGTTGGTACAGTTGCACTCAAGTAATCTCTAGTACTTCCAAAAAAGCCCGGTTCTGCCGGGCTTTTTTATTTCCGTTACAGTCTTGGTATGAATACATCGACCAACGTTGACCCCTCTGAAATCAATAAATTTAGCGCCCTAGCGCACCGCTGGTGGGACCCCAATAGCGAATTCAAGCCCTTGCATGCGATTAATCCGCTGCGCCTGGGTTGGATTCAGACCTTTGTTCCCCTCAAAGGCAAAAAGACCGTCGACATTGGTTGTGGTGGCGGTATCCTGGCGGAATCGATGTCAAACCTGGGCGCCGATACCCTCGGAATCGATTTATCCGATAAGGCCCTCAAAGTCGCGGAATTGCACGCCCTCGAGACGGGAGCGAGTGTGCACTACCGCTCCGTCTCTGCTGAATCCTTGGCTTTGGAAGAGGCCGCTCAATTTGATGTAGTGACCTGCATGGAAATGCTGGAGCACGTACCTGATCCAGCCTCCGTGGTGCAGGCCTGCGCTGACCTGGCCAAACCAGGCGCCACGCTCTTTTTTAGTACGCTCAATCGCAATCTCAAATCCTACGTATTCGCCATTATTGGTGCCGAATACATCCTGCGTTTATTGCCCAAAGGGACACACCAATACGCTAAATTCATTAAGCCATCTGAACTAGCGCGCTACATCCGTCAAGCAAATTTAGAGGTGATTGGCATGAAGGGCTTAACCTACAACCCCATCACCCAAGTCTATCGCTTAAGCGATGACACCGACGTCAATTACATGATTGCTGTCCGCAAGCCTTTGGAATAAAGCCAATGCAATTACGCAGTCCCTACCACGGGGTATTTTTTGATCTCGACGGCACGCTGGCCGATACCGCACCAGACTTGGTAGCAGCCGCAAACCAGCTGCTGACAAAACGCAATCTCAGTCCAAAACCTTATGAAGAACTTCGGCCAAGAGCCTCAGCTGGAGCGCGCGGCTTGATTCAGGGAGCATTTGGTTACGGCACCGATCACCCTGAATTCATTCCCTTGCGCGATGAATTCTTTACCTATTATGAGAACGCACTCTTAGTCCACAGCACTTTATTTGATGGTGTCGACTCCCTCCTCGATCAACTCGACTTAGCAAAACTGCCTTGGGGGATTGTGACCAATAAGAGTGAGCGCTTCACGCATCCCTTGACGGAGCAAATGGGATTGCGGCAACGTGCTATCTCCACCGTCTCGGGCGATACAACACCGCACTCCAAGCCGCATCCTGAACCCATTTTGCATGCCGCACGGCTTGCTAACATTCCTCCAGAGCTATCGCTCTACGTGGGTGATGATATTCGTGACGTGCTTGCTGGCAAAGCAGCCGGCATGAAAACCGTTGCTGCAGCCTATGGCTATTGCGGCTGCGCAGAGCCGCCGCAAGAATGGGGTGCCGACTACCTCATCCACTCCCCTCTGGAGTTATTGGAAATCGTCTTTCCACGATAGTTGCACACTGGTTTGCATTCGGTCGTAAAATAGAAGTTCTTTAATGCAATGCAATTGGGGTCGACATGGTTTCGACGTGGATTACAAAGCATCAAGGGCATACCGAGGACCCGTTATCTCGTAAATCAATGGGAATGTACTAACTGCTAACGACGAACGTTACGCACTAGCCGCTTAAATGCGGTTGCCCCTGAACTGATTCTCTCTTGGATCAGGTAGCGAAAGCTACATCAGGGTCATTTACAAGAGATAAGGCTGTTTCGTGTCACGAGGAACAGCTCGAAAATTCAGTGAATCGCCAGCGTGGAACGTGTCAGTCCGTGACTAGCCGGCTAAATTAAATGACATGACTAAGTATGTAGAACTTGTTGTAGAGGATTTGCGGACGCGGGTTCGATTCCCGCCGACTCCACCACTAAGTAGTACAAAGCACTCCAACGCCACCCACCAGGGTGGCGTTTTTCTTTTTAGATAAAGGCCTGTAGGTCCATTGTGGTCTTTCTAGATTTCGCTGTATCCAAAAAACGTGGGGGTATCATTGGGGGTATCGGAGCAAAATCGAACTCAGGAAAAAACATGGTTGGGGGTATCAGTGGGAAGCTTACAGATAAAGGTGTCAGGAGTTTTGTGAACCGCGCAGCCCCTGGCGATAAGCTTGCAGATGGTCGGGGCCTTTATTTATTTATCACTCGTGGCAATGGCGCTACTTGGCGCATTAAATACCGCCTTGAAGGCAAGGAAAGAATCTACTCGATTGGTGTCTATCCTCAAAATAGCTTGGCACAAGCCAGGCTAGAGCTAAATGAGGTTAAGGCCTCAATAAGCAAAGGTCAGGATCCGGTTGTTTCACGGCGACTAAATAGGGCAAATGCCGCCTCTCAAAGCGACAACACGTTTAAGGCAGTTGCTGAGGAGTGGTTTTCCATGAAAGAGAAGGAATGGAGCCCTACCCACCTTGTGAAGTCGAAAAGAGCCTTTGTGCGCGACGTATACAAATCGCTGGGCGATCTGCCAATTGAGTGCATTACCCCTGCGGTTATCGCTAAAACGATAGAAGGCATCAATAAACGGGATGTTCTTGAGACCGCCACCCGCATCTTGCAGCATTTAAATGGGGTATTTCGTTATGCCCAGGCCAAAGGCCTATGTGAGGTCAATTCTGCCGCGCCCGTTAAGGAAATTCTCCCCAGAAAGAAAACCAATGGCCGTATGCCGGCACTATTGGACTGGAAATCATTAGGCGACTTACTGCGGGCCGCTGATGGTGCCCGCTTATCTCCCTCTGTAAGAGCGGCGCATCGCTTGCTAGCCTTTAGCGCTACCCGAATTAGCAACGTAGTGCAGGCTGAGTGGAAAGAGTTTGATTTAGATGCGGAAACGCCAATGTGGACAATACCGCGCGCCAAGATGAAAGACCGTTCGCGCATCGGTGATCACCGCATTCCGCTGGGGCCGCAAATTACCGCCGAACTTAAACAATGGGGTAACTTATTTGGACGACGCGGGTATGTATTTCCTTCGCCAGTAGGTAATCAACACATTAGCCGTGAGAGTCTTGAAAAAGCATATCGAGTAACTCTAGGTTTAGCGGGTAAGCATGCTCCCCACGGATGGAGAAGTGCTTTCTCCACGCTGGCTAGAGACAATGGTTTTGAGCAGGATGTTGTGGAACTGGCGCTCGATCATGCGCATGGCAATGAAGTAGTGCGCGCCTACGATCGCGGCGAGCGATTAATGCAGCGAATTGAACTCTATAAGTGGTGGGGTGAGAAGTTAATGTATGCGCAGAATGGGGCTGAGGTTATTGAATTAGCGAAGAAGGTGGCTTAAAAGATCAAACCCTCAAATAACCCAATCTTTATACCTGTCCAAAAGGTTTGATATTTCTGCGGCAGCACCAGAATCCACAATGCCATTTTTATAGGAGTGAATTTTTGCTATTGGCTCATCAACTAAAACATTTTTATTAGTTGGATTTATATTTGTAACAGAATCGATTTCAAAATAATCGCTATTTATAGTTTTTAGCCAAGAAAAAAGCATAGCCTTTCCACCCGCTGCCTCGATGTAAATCCTCGCAACCTCCAAGCTACGGCCGTTTGTACAAAAATCATCAACTACAAGTATTTTTTTACCTTTTAAATTTATGGGGGTGGACTTAGGATTTCCACCATAACGCTTTGGATTTCTATTTAATCTAATTGTTTCAATCTGATTTTTATACGTCTTTTCATGTGGCTTTGCAAAAGCACTTTTTACGGAAGTAGTGTGACGCAATAATAAATCTGAGTAAAAAGTCTTTCGAAAGCACTTTCCAAACAAAGTCATCACCTCATCAATAGCTTTTTTTCTAGATCCGCTTGAGTGACTTGGGTATATGGTGATGTAGTCAATACCGTCCACCAAACCAGAAAAGTACAAGGTAGAGACAATTAATTTATGCCAAAAATCAATTGTTCCATTCTCATGTTTTGCAGATTGAAAGGCATTTGTACCAAAACCCTCATATTCTTTAATCCTTGTTGAATAGGGCCCCATTGCGTATATCTCTAGGCCTATATTTTTTAAAGACCAAAATATTGGATGCTTTCTCAGTCCAAAAAGGATACAGAATCTCTCTAAATCACCTAGAGAGCTAACTAAAAAACCATATTCACTATCATGAAGATACCAGCTTGGTCTCAGAAGTAGAAGGCCATTATTAACCCCCGCTAAAACATCTTCCTTGCCATTTCCAACAAGAATAGTTTCTGATTTTTGTACATTAAATTTTTCTAAAACAGGAAGAACCGAGTCTCCCCGCCTCCTCACTGGATAGCCGCCCTGCCCAGCAAGAATATAGTCAACCTTAACTCCAGATTTTTGAGTTAAATACTCGCCAAGATCAACTTTATTCTCTAAAGTCCACTTTCTGTTTGACCAAATTACAACCTTAATTCCCTCTTTTTCAAGATTAAGTATTAGGGTACATAAACTTGAAACATGTTTCTTATGAAGGTTATTATTCTCGTCGACAAGCGTGCCGGATGGGCTAATCAAGACTAGTTTTAAAGTCATAACCGCTCAAATAAGCTGTCCTGCTTACTCAATTGATTTGCTGCGCTTGCTATCGAAACTCTAATTTGTGTATTAAATTGCTCGGCTTGGGATGGAAGCCTGTAGTGAGTCTCTGCCTTTCCTGCATCCTC
>CAMDKY010000035.1 GCA_945901245.1 Polynucleobacter meluiroseus
CACGACATTCGGGCGCGGCCCATGGATTTTAATGGCGATGGATTGCTTGATGTAGTGGTCTTTAGTTACCTATCTAATTACACGCGACTACTTTCTCAGAATGACCATAAATCAGAAATTCAATTTCTTCTCAATCGTGGCGACGGCAAGTTTGAGGATGTTACCACCCACTATCGGGTTGGCTACGATACCACAGGGTACGTAGGTTACTTTCCGCAAGTTGGTGATTTTAATCTGGATGGCCGCTTGGATATTTTCACAAGCCAACCGGACTGGATGACAAACTACAACTCAACCACCTTTTTGTTGCAACAGCAAAACTCCACTTATGTGGATACTGATCGTACCTTGATCCGCAGTAATATTACAAATAATAAGTTCTCTCAAGAAATCATAGTGAGCGGTCCCAATCAAGCCCAGTATCTTGTTTCAGAAGGTGTATGGAACTGGGCAGATCCCACTACCAAGATTTATATTCAGACAATTTCTTTTCCAGAGCGAGAAGCGGCCGAGATCTTGACTGGCACTGCATTAAATGATGTGATCTATGGCCTAGGCGGCAATGACTCTATTTCAGGTGGTTCTGGCAATGATATTATCGATGGTGGCTCTGGCGTAGATAAAGCTGTATTTACAGGTACAGCGGCTAGCTACACAATTACTATTGGCACAACCAACTCTGTAATTGTTGACAAAACCTCTAATCGTAATGGCACCGATACCCTCACCAATATCGAGCGCCTTCAATTCACCGATACCATGCTGGCTCTGGATACGAGCAAAGACCAAACCGCTGGTTCTGGCTACATGCTCTATAAAGCCGCCTTTAACCGTACCCCCGATGTTGGCGGCCTGGGCTTTTGGATTAATAAGATGGATACCGGTATGAGCTATAGCGATGTTGCTAATAACTTTGTGAATAGCGCTGAATTTAAGACTGCCTTTGGGGGTTCTAACCCCACCGTCAACACCTTAGTCACCAAGCTATACAACAACGTTCTCAATCGAACCCCCGATGCTGGGGGCCTTGCTTTCTGGCAAGACAAACTGAGTAATGGGGGCTGGACCACAGCCGATGTTCTGGGCTACTTTGCGACTTCTAGTGAAAATGTCGCAAACGTAACCCCCTTAATTGCCAATGGGATTGCGTATCAGCAGTTTGTGGGGTAGGCGCTATCTGAATAATGACCAATTTTTATAAAAAATAGATAACTAATGTATTTAAATATAGGTAAATGAGTTTGAAAAAATGACGTCAAACTTAATTGATAGTAGTGCTGTTACAAAGGCTATTACATCTACGGCTACGGAAAATTTAACTTCTAAATATTTCCGAGTTGAAAGTTTTGGTTTTTTAAAATTAACATCAACAGAAAAATATCCACAGACTTGGTATCCAACTCCCTCAGATATAGTTCCCGCAGGATGGTTTGGGTTTGATATTCACAATGCTTCTTTTGGCGATTTCAATGGCGATGGGCTGATGGATATCGTAGTTCAGCCGGCAATTTTTCCGCATGTAGTGTCTCATGAGACACAAAATCCCCCCATTTTTTTAATCCAAGACGGAAAGGGCGGCTTTAAGGATCCATCTGCAATCATAAATGCCTCTAATTTTCCAAATAAGCACTTTCTTTACCGATTAGGTGTTTCTGATTTTAATCAAGACGGCATTTCAGATATAGCGTTAGCAGCAATGCCAGACATCAAAAGGAATTTAGCGGGCAACCAATCCGTTCATCAATCTCCGGAAGTTGTTTTTGGAAGTTTGGCTACTAAATTGAACTGGATTGATTCATATTCAAATTTTTCAGTTCAAGATCTATCTAATAATGTTAAAGGCTATACCACCGGCCACAGCATGACAACAGGTGATTTTAATGGGGATCGCTATCCAGATTGGTTTAGTAATTGGTATGCTTTTACCAACAATAAAAAAGAAGGATTTGACTCAAAGGTTATTGTTCCCAATGGATCTGCGTCCATTAATTCAACTAGCGGTCAAACTAGTACATCACCTTATGCTGATCAATGGTGGTGGCCTACAGTTAATTCGGTAGCAAGCGCTGACTTTAATGAAGATGGCTACGATGATTTAGTTTATTCAACAATGCCAAACAGCTCTACCGCCTTAAATGGCGGAGACTTATTCTTGGTAAAAGGCAGTGCAAATGGACTGCTAGGTGGTCCTAATGCCATTCAAATACCTAGAAGTAATAATATTCCTGGAAATGTAGGAACTAATTACATGGTTGCGGCAGATCTCAATGGAGACGGCCATAAAGACTTAGTCTTTATTGAACATTATTGGACGACTGATGATGGTAATTCCCAAAATTACTATTCAAAAGCACAGTTACGAACATTTTTAGGGGATGGCAAAGGTGGTCTTATTGAAAAGATAGGGATGATTACTGATCCGTACTCTGGACATCGGCATGGCGAAGGCAATATACATGTCACTGATGTTAATGGGGATGGTTGGCTAGATATTATCTTGGTTGGTTATCAAGTTAATCTGACGGATGCGTGGAATTCTGGAGGAAAGGAAAGGGACTATTCCACAATATTTTTAAATAAAAATGGTAGTTTGCAATATGTAGATCCAGGTAATTTAGCTTTTGTACAGCCTTACCAATTTTCTGGGGAAGAAAACAAAAAAGCCTTTCAATTAACTGGGGTAAGTAAGTTGATTCCAGTTGATATAAGTAATGATGGAATGATGGATTTTGTTGGCTTTGTTCAAACACCTATAAATCATTGGCCTCAATTAGAACAACGATATACATATGCCTATGTGTCACGTGCAACTAAACCGCTTGGTCGAGACGCGCCTAATGAGGTTCTTTTAGGTACTTTAAATTCAGATAAGATTTTTGGCTATGACGGCAATGACTTAATGACTGGCTCTGGTGGCTCCGATATTCTTGATGGTGGAACTGGAATTGATACTGCCGTTTACGCTGGAGAGGCAGCGAGTTACACAATTGCACGAAGTAGCACTACTACAGTCGCTGATAAAACAACCAATCGTGACGGCACCGACACCCTTGCCAACGTCGAACGCCTCCAGTTCACCGACACCATGCTGGCCTTAGATACCGGTAAAGACCAAACTGCGGGTTCAGGCTATATGCTCTATAAAGCCGCCTTTAACCGCACCCCTGATGTCGGCGGCCTGGGTTTTTGGATTAATAAGATGGATGGCGGCATGAGTTACAGCGATGTTGCTAATAACTTTGTGAATAGCGCGGAATTTAAGACCGCCTTTGGCGGCGCTAACCCCACCGTTAACATTTTGGTCACAAAGCTCTATAACAACGTTCTCAATAGAGCCCCCGATGCCGGAGGCCTTGCCTTTTGGCAAGAAAAGCTCACTACGGGCTGGTCTACTGCCGATGTTCTAGGCTACTTCTCCACCTCTAATGAGAACGTAACGAACGTTACTCCCTTAATTGCCAACGGCATTCAGTATCAGCAGTTTGTGGGGTAGGGGCACGCTTTCTGTTAAGAAAAGCGGACTATGCCGCGGTCTATCGTTGATGTTCTATGCTGCTTCTACATTTCAGCAGCGAGCGTCACCAATGCAAGGCCATTGATTTATTCGGCATAACACCATTTTTGCCAAACGAACTCCGATTGCTGTTTTGGTAACCCCGGATTTGCTCCGATAGTGAACTGGGCTGAACTGGGAGTTCTGCGCCAACCCATGGGTGCCGCGCTCGCCCCTAAAGCAGTATTTTTGACTCTTCTGCTGGAAAAATGCCCATGAATACCCAAGAAACTACCCCAAAAGAGGTGCTAAATCGCTGCCTATCCTAGTTCCAGTGCTAGATCTAGTGGTCGGCAGTGCGATTTTGACTAAATAGCCAAAGTTAGAAGCAATTGAGGCTACTTTAGTGATGTATGCCGCAAAATTGATGCATTCGTGGTGGACACGCCCATGCCCTGGAGATAGAATAAGGGTGAATCAAAAAGTTTCCAGAGCTTTCTTAATGTATATATTTAAAACAAACACGCCAAGTGGCACGGACGAGTACCTCGCCAAGCCATCCAAGAGTTCTGCTTTGCAAAAAAATGCGGACGGTGTGCCGGTGCGCCTACAGGCGCCGGTGGTGCCTGCGCAAATTGCTGTTTTAAATGATGCGCTTGCGCCGATTGGTACCGTGCTCAGTAGTATTTTGGATTCAGTCGCGCTAGCCGGCGTGGTGAGTGTGATTGGTCAGCCTGCAATGACGGACTATTCGCGCCAATCAGCCAATCAAAACTTAGCACTGATGGATGAAACCATTGCTAAAAATGCCTTAAGTGCGCTGGCCAATACAACCAATACCATATTGCCGATTTCTAGCCTTTCCGATGGCGCAGCGCCGGTTGCAAGCACGCCAGTCGAATTGAATTTAGGTACCCTGAAATTGAGCCCTGCATTTCAGGTGATTGATTTGTCCGATGCCTTTTTGTTAGTGCAGGCAACGCCAACGGTTGTAAAGAATTTGGCGAGCAGCAATACGTCCGTTACTGTCATTGATGGCTCTAAAGACAATGTGCAAATTCCCGATTACGTTCCAACGGGAACGGTCAGCGAAACATTTATCAATACCGGACTAGGCAAGCTCACCATCATTACGCCGGCGACTGCCGTTGCTTCCCTGACCCTAAGTGGTGAGGTGGAATTTACGGCTACCGGCATGGAAGTGACTTCCGGCATTACCGTATCGGGGCAATCGGATTCAAGTAACGTTGTCCTTTATATTACGGGCGGCGCTAGCCGAGCCAATGGCAGCGTCGATACCATTCAGTTGGGCGACGGCAATAACGTGGTCTTTAATGCGGGCGACGGCACCATGCTGATGGATTTTGGTTCTGGAGCCAATACCGTGGTGCTCTCCGGAATGGGCGTTTCTGGCAACATCAACTTTGCTGCCCACAACAATGCAATTAGCGATACGGTAGCGATTGCACCATCGGATTTCATGCACTTTGAATTGTTCGGCACCATTCCTTTGGTCACTATCACGGGCCTGAATGTCAACGCCAACAGTTCCGATAAGATTTTTTTCTTAGGCGCTATTGGTAACGAGCTCAGCTGGGCTGGCGGCTCTGCACAAAACGCCAAAGTCAGAGCGGTAACCGGTGATGCGACGGATTTAGTCAATTGGATCAACGCCGCTCAAACGACTGCTAGCACTGCTCACTCGGTTGCCTGGTTTCATTTTGATGGCGCTACGTATATCCTAGAATCCATTGCTGGCGTGAATGAGTCCAATATCGGTGATACCTTAATTCGATTGACGGGCACCATTAGCTTTAGCGGTGCTGAGGGCAGCCTGTCTGCGGGAACACTTAACCTGATTGGTTAATTAAAAAAGATCGATTCCTCAACAGTAAAAAACCGGCAGTGCGCCGGTTTTTTTATTGGTGCCCGCGATACCGGCAATCCATTAGAACTTAATCGTATCGCCGCTACCCAAGGGGTTTAATTCGTTTTGCAATTCTTTGGAGTAAGCCATGCGCGCCGTTTGCAAAACCGAGGCTTGCGCTTGTAAACGAGCCAGTTCATTGTCGACAAATTGCATGCTGGTTAATTGCGCTTTGGCTTTGTCGGAAAGGGTTTCGTATTCGTATTCTTTGCCGTCGATGGTAATCGTGGTCATGGTGGTGGTTCTCTCTCGTTCAGTCATTAATCAATGGTGAAGGGCGGTAGTAGCCCTTGCTACGTGCTGCCCATTGTAATCGGTTCAATCGGATTGTTTTGCGCAAAAAAGGTGCAAAAAAGGGCAATTAATGGAAAATAACCCTAAAAATCAGGACTATTTTGAAGGGATATTGTTACAATCGATGATCGGGAAGTTCTTGTCCCATGAGCTGATAGGCGCTATGTCCATTATTCGCATTGATGAAATTGAGTACGAAACCGATCTTCTGACCGAAGAGGCGAAGGCTCAGCTTCTGTCCGTTCAGCATACCGACCAAAAAATTGCGGAATTGCAGCGTGATTTAGCCATCGCCCAAACCGCGCGCGCGAGTTACGCCAATGCACTGCGGGAACTGCTGGGCCATGGTGTAGAGGGGTCGGCGCACCCTGCAGCTGGACTGCAGGTTCGCCACTAAAAAATCCCAACCCTTTATTTTTAAAGGGTTAATTTCATGATAAATATGTGATATTGGTCACATATTGATTTGATAAAAGTGCATTGCTTCCGTATCATAAGATTCTACTTATTCGTAACGAGAATTGCAGCGCCGTGTCCACACCCATTAGCCAATACGCCTTTCATAGTGCTACCCAGCTCTACTTGGGATTTTTCGGCCGCGCTCCGGATACAGCGGGACTCTATTACTGGAGCAACCAAATTACTTTGGGGCTTTCGCCCATCGAAGTAGCGAAGGGCTTTGCGCAATCGGCTGAGTTTGCACAAAAGTATGGCCCATTGACTGCAGGCGCAAAAATTGACTTGGCGTATCAGAATATATTAGAGCGCAAGGCAGACTCGGGCGGCCATGCTTTCTGGACTAATCGCTTAGAAACCGGCACAGCCATCGGTGAAATTGTTTGGAGTTTAGTCAATGCGGCGTTTCAGCAGCAAGGCACTGCAGATGGCTTGCTCGTTCAAAATAAAGTCCATGCAGTAGAAACCATCACTGCTCCGGTTATCCTCGATAAGCCGATGGCGCAGTGGAGCGCGAGTGCGGGTTACGGTGTGGTGAATGTGGCTTCTGCCTTATCGTCGCTGTTGGGAATTAACATCAAGCAGGGAACTGCCTTTACTTCCAGCATTGAGCAGTGGCCGATTACCACGGCAAAGTTTCAAGATGCCTGGGCTGCTGGCGCGACGGGTAAAGGCGTGGTGGTGGCGGTGATTGATACGGGAATTGATTTAAGTAATAGCACCGTCAATCACAGCATCAGCCCCTTGAGTTGGAATTTCATTAACAATACAGCCAATGTCCAAGACGACAATGGCCATGGCACCGCGGTGGCTTCGCAAATCAATGCACGCCCCAGCGCTGCTAACACAAAAGCCTTGTACGGCGGCGCATACGATGCCGAGCTGATGGTGTTAAAAGCCTTGGGCGCGAATGGGCAGGGCTCGCAAAAAGACTTAGTAGCGGCGATTCACTATGCGGTCGATCATGGCGCGCAAGTGATTAATCTTTCGGTGGGTGGCAACTTTAACGATGCATCGACTTTAGCAGCCTTAAATTATGCAGCCGAGCGCGGGGTCATTGTGTGCATGGCTGCAGGCAATAGCGGTGCGAGCGCGCCGCAATACCCAGCCCAATATGCCAAGATGTCCAGTACCACGATTGCAGTAGGGTCGGTAACTCAAAATGCCGATGGCTCCCTTGCTTGGGCAAATTCCACCAATAGTGCCGGATCTACCGCGGCGTATAACTACATCAATGCGCCAGGAACAAAGGTATTGGGTTATGGTTTGAATAACGTAATTCAAAGCTGGAACGGAACGTCGTTTGCAACCCCTTATGTCAGCGCGGCTGCAGCCACCTTGTTATCGGCTAATACCGGACTGGACGCTGAATTGATTGTTAATGCGCTCGTCAATACCTCCGTTGGCCTAGTGGGTGTTCAGCCCACGGTTGTCTGAGTTTTGCCTCAACACCAGATTGAAAATAAAGTAACTATGCCGGCTGCCATCCCAAATCACGATGTGGCTGTTCAGCAGTGTGCCGGTTAACCGTTTAGTAAATCATGGCAACGATTGTTAACTTTTATCCCTTTGGCATTGCTGCGAATGCCCTTTTTAATTTTGACGAAATCGCAGACATACAGGACTACAAACTATCTGGCCCGATTACGGTTTCGATTTCCGATGCTTTTACACGGGCCAACTATACGCAGTATGTTTTTTCCTCCAATATCTATACCATGGCTTCATCGGGCTCGGGTAATTGGACGGCAACCCAGATAGCGAACATTCAAACGATTCTGGATACGTATTCGCATTTTGCCAATCTTTCATTTTCCAAGGTGGTGAACTATTCAGGGTATAACCCTGCGCAGGTCGGCAATAATTCAGATATCAATGTGTCATTTATTTCCCGGCCTACGCTGAACTTTGCAGGCCTAGCATCTTTGGCCACAAATAGTTTTGGTTATGCAGGTGGAGAAAATGACATTGTTTTAAATACCAGTGGGTTTGGGGGCAGTGATACGAGCTTAGCGATGACGACATGGGGTGGCCGTGTTCTCATGCATGAGCTAGGGCATTCATTGGGGCTCTCGCACCCTCACGCGGAGTATGTCAACGGTAAAGCGGTGCTCACGGATGCTTTTTCAGCAACCGTGAATATGGGTTTTTCGAAGTTAGGCTTTGTGATCCGAAATGCAGCAGACATGGATAAAGAGTATTTCACCATCATGTCTTACGACGAACAAACCCCAACTGTAGGTCCTCAAACCTTTGCACAAACCCCTATGATTTTAGATGTCTTGGCTTTGCAAGAAGCCTACGGCGTAGGCGCTGGATCATCGGGCGGGGGTAATGATGTCATTACGATTGGCGCAACATCTGCAGTCAATAGTTATAGAACCTACTTTGATTTGGGCGGCGTTGATACGGTTAATCTGAGCAATTACGCTTCGGGTGCTTATTTCCATATGGGTACCAGCATTGTTGGTGCGCGGCAACTGGTTGGCGTTTCAATGAGTATTGCCGACCGTCAACTAATGACAGCAGGCAGCGCGCCACAAAGTTTAAGGTGGTTTTATGGCGATTATGAAAATGCGCTAGGTAGCGCCGGCAATGATCTAATTACGGGTAACGCATTGAGTAATGCAATTACTGGCTCTGGCGGTAATGACACCATTGATGGCGGCCTAGGTATCGATACCGCCATTTATAGCGGGAGTTCTGCAAACTACAGCATTTCACTTGGCGTAGGTAGCAGCGTGGTTACGGATCGCACTGCTAATCGTGATGGCACCGATACCCTCACCAACGTCGAACGCCTCCAGTTCACTGACACCATGCTAGCTCTAGATACCGGCAAGGATCAAACCGCGGGTTCTGGTTACATGCTCTACAAAGCCGCCTTTAACCGTACACCTGACGCTGGCGGCCTGGGCTTTTGGATTAGTAAGATGGATACCGGCATGAGCTACAACTCTGTAGCCCAAAGCTTTGTGAACAGTGCTGAATTTAAGACTGCCTTTGGAGGTTCTAACCCAACCGTCAATACCTTAGTAACTAAACTCTATAACAATGTTCTCAACAGAGCGCCTGACGCTGGAGGCCTTGCCTTTTGGCAAGAAAAGCTCACTACAGGCTGGTCTACTGCGGATGTTCTCGGGTACTTTTCTACTTCAGGAGAGAATGTAACGAACGTAACCCCCTTAATTGCCAATGGCATTCAGTACCAGCAGTTTGTGGGCTAGGTGGGTGGTAGCAACCCGCTATCCTATAGCCACGCAGAGGAATTGAAAAATCCTAATGGATATTGGCTTAATGGCGCACAAGGGTGATTTCTAGCATTTTTTCTATGCGCCTTCCTCAAAAAAAGGTTTGGGACCTATTTTAATTTGTAAAAACCTACACTTTTTTATTGACTTTAGAAGAATTACATTTTGTAAATACCATATAATTTATAAGAAATTATTTTTTTAAAAAAGGACAAGAAATGGCTGCTCCGATACCTGCAAATGGCAATTTAGTTGGAACAATTACTGCTCCCTATGTTACTTCGACTTTACAGGGTACCAGTTCAGTAGCAGACTATATTGTCCTCAATAATTCAAACCAATACCAAACCTTTTTCGATTTTGTTCAAAGAGGGAGCTCCTTGGTTTATACCTATACAGATCCATTTGTCAATGGAACTGGGGTCTATACGCTGCCAATGTTGGGTACAGCAAATAGCATTGAATACATTAGCCGGGATAATGGCAATAGTGCCGCTACTGGCATTTTTAGAATAGTTGCGCCGGGAGACTACCGCTCGAATACGACCGACTATGGTATAGAAAATTACGGCACGAACGGCAATGATGTCGTATATGGCTTACTTGGCGCAAATCAAGCGAATTACTTAAACGGCGGCGCCGGAAATGACACCTTGGTCGGTGGTGCTGGCCTGAATAATTTCACAGGCGGCAGTGGTTCCAACACTTATATTGGCGGTACTGGTATCAACCGGTACAGGATTGATGTCGCTGAAGGGGGCACTCACACTATTGAAGCAAGTGGCGCTAACAACATCATCCGGGTTATGTTACCAACCACTGCATTTGATTGGAATTTTGAGCGGGTGGGCAATAACGCGGTAGGCTACATTACTGATGTGGATGGAAACAGAGCCGATCTCATATTAAAAGACCATTTCACTACCAGCCCAATTGACGGCATATCAATTTATGCTAAAGGATTCTCTGCTAGTGGAGCAGTTTATAGGGGAGCGGGATTTTTAGATCCTGGGGTTGGCATTTTCACCACAACAGCACAAATCTTCATTGGCGATGCAGGCAGTAATGTGTTTAATCTAACCGGCACAACGCGATCAATTGCGCGTATTTTTGGTAATGATGGTGCTGACACCGTTCTTGCTGGATCACCAAGCATTATTAACGCGTTTTATGCCGGTGATGGCATTGATACCTTCGTTGTCACAGGAGCATTGTCTGGCTATACCTTAAGCTTTGGCACTTCAGTGAGTGCTGCAAGCGGACGGCAATTAAGTTATGCAAATTTAGGGCAGTCTGGTAAAGCCAATCCCGATTACTTACAAAACGTCGAGCGCATTAAGTTCTCCGACACCATGCTGGCCTTAGATACTGGCGCAAATCAGACAGCTGGCTCGGGTTACATGCTCTATAAAGCCGCCTTTAACCGCACCCCCGATGTTGGCGGCCTTGGCTTTTGGATTAACAAGATGGATGGCGGTATGAGCTATAGCGATGTGGCTAAGAATTTTGTGAATAGCACTGAATTTAAAGACGCCTTTGGGGGTTCTAACCCCACCGTGAATACTTTAGTCACCAAGCTCTATAACAACGTTCTTGCTAGAGCCCCCGATGCCGGAGGCCTTGCCTTTTGGTAAGAAAAGCTCACTACGGGCTGGTCTACTGCGGATGTTCTCGGGTACTTTTCTACTTCAGGAGAGAATGTAACGAACGTAACCCCCTTAATTGCGAACGGCATTCAGTACCAGCAGTTTGTGGGCTAGGGTGGCTGTAAGGAAGCGTCATTTAAAACAGCGGCATCATTAAGAGATCGCTCTGCAAGGAGCGATGGTTGAATTTCGCAGGGCTGCAAAGTCCTGACGATTTAATGCATACGTCGAGAAAACCCCTGTGCCTTGCCCGTCACGCGGAAATCAATAAGTCAACCTGAGATTACTTAAGTTAAATTTCGCAAAGGACATTGAACTGTTATTCGTAATGCTTTTTGTTCAGTACAAAATGCTGTGCATACGTATACGTATACGTAAAAAGGATCTATTCAGTAGGTACCGGTGCTGCGGGGCTGGAGCCTGAAAAGCAAAAAAAGCTGCTCTAGCCCACAAACTGCTGATACTGAATGCCATTGGCAATGAGCGGCGTTACATTTAGTATATTCTCATTCGACGTAGCAAAGTACCCTAATACATCGGCTGTAGTCCAGCCCGTATTCAATTTATCTTGCCAAAAGGCGAGGCCTCCCGCATCGGGGGCTCTAGCAAGAACGTTGTTATAGAGCTTCGTTACTAATACATCCACAGTGGGGTTAGACCCCCCAAAGGCAGTCTTAAATTCGGCGCTATTGACGAAGTTCTTAGCCACATCGTTGTAGCTCATACCGCCATCCATCTTACTAATCCAAAAGCCCAGGCCACCGACATCGGGGGTACGGTTAAAGGCGGCTTTATAGAGCATGTAACCAGAACCGGCCGTTTGATTGGCGGTAACATCGAGGGCAAGTACGGTATCAGAAAAACGTAAGCGCTCAACGCCCACCAGCGTATCGATGCCATCGCGATCGGCAGTGGTATCGGTAACAGTGCGAGAAGGGAGTCGACTCGTGCCAGAGGGATCGGTGCGATCTAGGGTTGTTCCAGTCGTCATGGTGTAGTCTTTCATGGCTCCGCGAAAGACTGCCGTATCAATTCCACCCTTGCCATCAAAATAATCATTTCCCCCGTAGCCTGTAAACACGTCGTTCTTGATCCCACCCCGGACTTGATCACTGCCGCCATTCGAGGCATCCGATCCAATAAAGGTTGCACCCTTATCAATTAAGCTGACAAGGTTGTTATATTGCAGCGCAGCTTGCGCACGTTGCGCAGTCAGGGTGGCTGCCGTTGGTGGGCTTACTGCGCTATCGGTGACGCCAAATAAGGTGTTGTCGACACCAGCCCCATAGGTGATTGTTTCTGAAAGAGCGCCGTTGACAAACAGCTTAAAGCCCGTGATCGATCCTTTTACCGCGGAAATAGTGGTATTGGTATTGCTGTTGGCGGTTACTGTAAAAGCGCCAGTAGCTAAAAAGGTATAGGTATTGCCATCGACCGGAGTGGTCATGTAACCAGATAAGGAGGTGGTACTGGTTTGGATTCCTGGAGTAACCACGTAAGCTGAGGCCATCGTCGGTGTGAAATGATTGACGTTGACGCTGGCTGCTGCGCTGCCCACAGCGATGTTTGAAAAAACGGTGGCCACTTGCGCAGCAGTTGCGCCAAGGGCGCCAGCGGTAAAGGTCAGGCCAGCGATGGCTAGAGTTTGCCCAGCGGTCATGTCTTGAAACGTCAGTGCGGCAGTTTCAGTTCTGACGACGGCTACACCATCAGTAACTGCAATCGTAGGCGCTGAGGCTGCAATCGAAAGAGAGCCAGACAAATTATCGACATTGGTAGTAGCAGTAGTGCTGGTAAAGGTCACTACCGCGCCAGCAGCAGCGCCACTCGTCCAGCTAGCTGAGGTGCCTGAGGTAAAGGTACCGCCGGCAGCATCATTTAGGGTCTTTGCAGTATTCACAGCGGCAAAACCAGTGCCTGCAGTGATGCTGGCAAAAGCACTGGCTAGCTGGTTTGCTGTTACGCCAGACGACCCAGCGGTAAAGGTGAGGCCAGCTAGTGTTAGGGTTTGACCGGAAGCCAGCGCCTTAAACGTAGCGGTATTGGTCTCCGTATTTCCTCCCCCTCCTTCTTGAAGCACAGCATAGGTCGGGCTTGAGGTGCCTTCGGCCTGTACGCTCGATATATTAGCCACATTGGTGTTGGTGGTCGTGCTGGTAAAGGTCACTGCCGAACCACTATTGGCACTAGAAGCCCACGCTGCAGAAGTGCCTGCAGTAAATGTGCCGCCTGCTGCGTCATTTAACGTTTTGCTGGTATTTATGGCTGCTGCTGCCGTGTTAACCGCAATACTAGAAAAAGCGCTAGCCAGTTGAGCGGCAGTTGCGCCACCCGTGCCGGCTGTAAATGTTAAACCAGCGATGGCGATGGTTTGACCAGCTGCCAAGGGTCTAAACGTCACGACAGCGGATTCAGTAGTGAGGGGGGTGCCATCAGTAACCACGATGGTTGGGGCAATGGCAGGCGTAGAGGGCGTGGCTACCAAATTGGTGACATTGGTGCTGGCGGTAGTACTGGTAAAAGTGAGTGTGTTTCCGGAAGCGGCACCCGTTGCCCAGGCAGCAGAAGTTCCAGTGGTGAAAGAGCCGCCACTGAGGTCACCCAAGGTTTTGGTGGCCGTAAGGTTGTTAATAACCTGATTGAAAAAAACCTGCTGTACATAACTCATAACAACTGCACCTTTTAATTAAAAACTTCACTTACCCGGAGGCTTGGCTCAATTGCTCTTATTTTGGGCACAAAGAAGATTACTGTATATATATAACGGCATTTTAGGGGCTTTTGTTTAACCGGCTGCGTCTCCTACTATTAGATCAAGGTTGGCCAACTATGCAATCCGGAGTGGGTTTGGGGTCTGCGTGACTATTGCACGATTTTTTGCAAAGACACGTGGGATTTTTGAGTGAAAAATGGCTGAAATTCTCCATTTTTGAGTTGCAAAGCGTGCTTGCAGGCAGTTTGGAGAGATGGATGATTTAAAAAGCGGGGAAATACCGTAAAAACGGGCTGGCGGGCATTAAACCCAGCTTTAAATCCGAGTAAAATAGGTGTTCTTAGAATTAGCCCATTAAAGAAGGTTTAGTAATGAAATTGACCAACCTATTGTTTCTATCGTGTGGATTGCTGTTGAGTGCGTGTGCCACCACATATCAATATCAACCTGCGGCGGATAGCAAAAAGTTCTTTGCAGATAAGCTTGGCTGTGAAACGCAATATACCTCTGGTTTTAATATTTGGGGTAATAAGGTCTATGGCAATATTTACCAAGAAGGCCCTGCCCGTGACTGCATGCTTTCAAAAGGCTATCAGTCTTTAAATTAATTTAAACCGGTACTAGTTTAGAAAATTGCCCCTTTAGCTCATCTGGTAGAGCAACTGATTTGTAATCAGTAGGTGGTCTGTTCGAGTCGGACAAGGGGCACCACCTTCTTGCAGTTATTTTCCTGCAGCAATTTCAGTCATTGCTGACATTCGCTTTGGCTTGTGATTGCTATGCTTGGGTTTTTACTGACCGGAGCTTGCCATGCTATCGATTGAATACATCCACAAACGCCTGCGTCTTTTTCGGATCGAATGCAGCTTGGCTGATATCGCTGGGATTGCGGTACTGTTTTTGCTATGGCGCTTAGCAGTGTTGCTGCGTATGATTTAAACCTCATTCTTTTTCTTATATCTACAAAATGGCCTACGCAGGCCATTGACTTAATTACTGCCTTTCTTATCTCAACAGCGCATTGACGGCCAGCAAATCCTGATCGGTTAATGCTGCTGCTTGTGCTTTGAGTCTTAAGGCATTCAGAATGGTGTCGTATCTGGCTTTGTACAGCGTTGCCCTAGTCGTAAAGAGGGCGTCCAGCGCAATCAAGACATCCAAATTAATTAAGGTGCCCACATCAAAACCCAGTTGACTCGATGCCAAGGCAGAAGCCGATGATTTTTCTGCGGCCTCAAATGCCCTGACGGTTGCTAAGCCGCCATAAAAACCAGTAAAGGCTTGGCGCGTTGCCTGGGCAGCGGTTCTGCGCAGATTGTCATAATCCGATTTAGCCTTATCCACAAGCGCTGCCCGTTGCCGAATCACGGAGTTATTAAAGCCACCGGAGAAAATCGGCACATTCATTTGCAGGGCAATGGTGTTGTTAAAGATATTCTGCGTCGTTGATGGATTAAAGTTGGTGGGCGAACCATTGGCGGCATTAAAGCCAGTCGTGCCGACAAAGTTCACCGTAGGGTAGTTGGCTGCTAAAGCACCGCGATACGTACTTTGAGCAATGTCCACATTAAGCTGACTAGCGAGCACGCCATAGTTGGCCGCTTCTGCTTGCTTAATCCAGTCACTCAATTCTTGACCGGGCGGCAACTTGGGGTTGACGCTGTCTGCAATCGGAATGCCTCTCGCATCCTTTACTTTCGCTCTCGGATCGGCAACTACCCCTTCAATTTTGGCGTCTTTTGCCAGCGGTTTCAGAGGAGGTACTGGATGCCCAACGATCTGCTCAAGCACGCCGCGCCGCACAATTAGTTCTGCTTGGGCAGCAGTCTCTTGGGCATTGGCTAGATCAAAACGGGCCTGCGCATCATTGGCGTCAACTATGGTAGCTGAGCCGACTTCAAACTTCGATTGGGCGGCTTGGAGTTGCTGCTTAATTAGTGCCTTTTTATTTTGGAAGAGCTCGACGTTGTCTTGTGCTGTGAGCACATCAAAATACGCTTGCGATACCCGAATGACTAAATCCTGCTGGGCTTGCAAAAACTGCAAGTCCGATACTTTGGTGACTAAGTCTCCTTGTTTAAATACCTCCAGTGCAGCGGCATTAAAAACCGGCTGGGTTAAGCTAACTGTATAGCTCTTTTGATCAAAGATGCGGCTATTGCCTTCGCCGTGTTGGAAAAACCGGGTGGCAGTGGGGTTGGCTGATACCTGGGGTAATAGAGTCGACAAGCCCTGCCAATAAATCTCTTTATTGGCAGCGTAATTAAAGCGTGCGCTATTGAGTACCGGATCATTAAACGCTGCTTCTTGATAGAGGCGCATGAGATCCATATTGGGACCAAAATTGACGGCATCCCGTGGATTACTGCTGAAATCACTAAAAGCAGGAACCCCACTGGAAGGGGGTGACGTTAATGCCGGCGGCAAGGAGAGGTTTTGATTGCCTTGAACCGCACTGGGTGTTTTTGCGGACGCATCGGGCAGCACAGTCACTTGACCGGCTGTAGCTGCATTGCGGCTTTGATTTGGATTGACAGCTTGCGCCAAAACGCTTGCAGGAGCGCTCAAGACAAGCGCCCCCCAAATGCCGACGCCCATCACGCGCTGGAGGGAGCGGCGCTTAAGGTGAGTGGGAGCTGAAAAAAACGGCAAGGTCATTCAAATTGGCATTGGTTAAAAGGGTTAAAAATGAATACGCAATAAGCTTCAGTTTAAGGCTAAACCGCCTGCCAGCACCGAAGTCCGCTGCCTTGGATGAAGGACCACTTTTTTCCTGGGCTGCAATATGGGCTTGGAATTGCCCGCAGGCCGTAAAATTAGGCGATGGATCTATTACTACTGGGCAAAGCCCTTATTCTGGGTATTGTGGAAGGCCTGACGGAATTTTTACCGATTTCCAGTACAGGGCACCTCATCTTGGTTGGTGATTTACTGGGCTTTAACGATGAGCGTGGCAAAGCCTTTGAGGTGATTATTCAGTTTGGCGCTATTTTGGCGGTGTGCTGGGAGTTTCGTAGCAAGTTGTGGTCCGTTGCCTCCACCATTAAGACGAGTAGTGCATCGCAGCGCTTTGTAGTCAATGTCCTGATTGCCTCGATTCCGGCCATGAGCTTAGCGCTGCTCTTTGGCAAATACATCAAGCAATTTTTATTCTCACCGGTACCCGTTGCCATGGCATTTATTGGTGGTGCCCTGATTATTTTCTGGGCGGAGCATCGCCAAACACAAATGGCAAACGCCAGCAATAGTGCAGATAAAGGGGCTAAATCAGGCAGGAGGGTAATTGCGTCGGTAGATGACCTAAGGGCTCTGGATGCCTTGAAGGTGGGCTTAGCGCAGTGTGCTGCGCTCTTTCCCGGGACGTCCCGCTCGGGCGCTACCATCATTGGTGGCATGCTCTTTGGTTTACCCAGAGCAGTTGCAACGGAGTTCTCTTTTTTCTTGGCCATTCCGGTCATTGGCGGGGCAACGGCCTATGAGCTTTTAAAGCTCTGGATCAATCCCATTCAAACCAGTGGTGCAGAGACCATGCATTTTGGCTGGGCAATTGCAGTCGGTTTTGTAGCCGCCTTTATCTCCGCCTTTATTTGTGTGCGCTGGTTAATTCAGTACGTGGCCTCCCATACCTTTGCGCCGTTTGCCTGGTACCGCATTGTGTTTGGGGTAGTGGTATTGATTACGGCGTATACGGGTTTAGTAGCGTGGTCTTAAGATTTCTATTCTTTTTCTGTTACCTTGAATCATTCATTTAGATTATGAACATCGCAATTGACGCCCTCACTAACAATATCCAATTGGCTTTGGCGCCAGTGTTCTTGCTCACTGCAGTCGCTACCTTGGTTAGCGCGATTTCAACTCGGTTAGCAAGAACCGTAGACCGCATGCGCTTTGTACAGAATGCCTTGTATGGTGATCAAATAATCTCCGACAAACTACGTAGCCACTACAAAATCGAGTTGCGTGAGTTTAAGATGCGGGGCCGCCTATGCACCGTCGCCATCTTCTTTAATGTGCTCAGCGGCGTATTGATTTCTTTAACGGTGTTGGAGCTGTTCTTTTTCCAGGCAGGCACTGTTAAGCTTTTGCAAACTGGCTATGTCGTTGCGACTTTTGTATTGGGTTTAATCTCTTTTATGACCTCCCTACTCATTGTCTTGGCAGAGGTAATGTATGCCTATCGTTCCGCGAGTTGGGATATGCCACCATCATGAACACGGCAGTTATTTATTACCTTATTGAATAAGGTCACCCCATTTTTTCCGGAATACCCCATGATTAATAATCCCACCTCAATCAATACTACTAGCGCCAAGAAAATCCTCATTACCGGCGGTGCTGGCTTTTTAGGTTCTCACCTCACCGAGAGGCTGCTCTCGACAGGAAATGACGTGTTGGTGGTGGACAACTTTTTCACGGGGAGTAAACAAAACATTGCGCACCTATTGGGTAATTCCCGTCTCGAGGTGATGCGCCATGATGTCACTTTTCCTTTGTATGTGGAGGTGAATCAGATTTATAACTTAGCCTGCCCTGCATCGCCCGTGCATTACCAGTATGACCCGGTACAAACGACCAAGACCAGTGTGCATGGCGCGATCAATATGCTGGGACTTGCTAAACGAACGCGTGCGCGGATCTTGCAGGCCTCCACCAGTGAGGTGTATGGTGATCCCGAAGTGCACCCCCAGCCCGAGTCGTATTGGGGACGAGTTAATCCGATTGGCATTCGGTCCTGCTACGACGAAGGCAAGCGCTGCGCCGAAACCCTCTTTTTTGATTACCACCGCCAGCACCAGCTCGACATTAAGGTGGTGCGTATTTTTAATACCTATGGCCCGCGCATGCACCCCAATGATGGCCGAGTCGTCAGCAACTTCATTGTGCAAGCCTTGCAAGACAAAGACATCACCATTTATGGCGATGGACAACAAACCCGCAGCTTTTGCTACGTCGATGATTTGATTGATGCCATGGTCAAGATGATGAATTCCGAGGCTGGCTTTACCGGTCCCATGAACACTGGCAATCCAGGTGAGTTCACCATGCTGCAGCTTGCTGAAACGATTTTGCGCCTATCCAATAGCAAATCTAAATTGGTCTTTGCGCCCCTGCCATCCGATGATCCCAAGCAGCGCCAACCCGACATCACCTTAGCCAAGGCCAAGCTCGGCTGGGAGCCCAAAGTGAATCTGGAGGATGGGCTAAAAGAGACGATTGGGTACTTTAAAGCCCTCTTGGCGAATACCTAAGCCAGCGCGCCATTGCATTCCGTGGAAAATAAATCAACGCAAGTCGGCCAGACTAGCTCTGTGGGGCAGGCAGATCGCACCGATCGCATTCGGTCTTTTGTCTTGCGTGCTGGGCGCTTAACCGCTGGCCAGCAGCGCGCGCTCGATGACTTAGGCCCTCAGTTTTTGGTCCCCTTTGAGAAGCAATCATTTGATTGGGCGGCCACCTTTCTTCATCCCAATATTGATAATGCAAGCGGGCATCGCCCCCGCATTTTGGAGATTGGTTTTGGCATGGGCGAAACTACGGCCGCCATTGCGCAGTTACGCCCGGAAGATGATTTTTTGGCTATTGAAGTGCATTTGCCGGGAGTGGGCGCATTACTCAAGCGCATTGGTGAAGTAGGCCTCACCAATTTGCGATTGATTCGGCATGATGCAGTCGAAGTGCTCGAGCACATGATTGAATCAAATTCGTTAGACGGTATCCATATTTATTTTGCAGATCCGTGGCATAAAAAACGCCACCATAAGCGCCGCTTGATACAACAGCAGTTCGTGGAGCTTTTGGCATCCCGTATCAAGCCTGGTGGCTATTTGCACTTAGCAACCGATTGGCACAACTACGCTGAGCAAATGCTGTTGGTTCTTAATCGAGAAGGATGTTTGCAAAATACCTCTAGTGAGCGGGTGCGCATTGAAACCTTTACGCAGGCCGATGTTATTTCCGCTGTTAGTTTTGATGGCAGCGGTGAAACTAAAAATGAATTCACACCGACCTCAGAGGATCTTTCGGGTGGCCAACCCGGTTATACCCAGCGACCTGCTTATCGGCCTATTACCAAATTTGAGAACCGCGGCATTCGCTTGGGGCACGGTGTTTGGGATTTGGTTTACCGCAAGCGTTAAAAAAATTTCTTCGTGATGTACTTGTCATTCAAATACACCCAACATAAATAAGCGGAGACTTCGCTTGCCGGCCCTTCTTCCCTAAAGCCCCACACACACGTATTTCATCTCCAGATACTCATCCATTCCCCAGACGCTACCTTCGCGTCCCAGGCCGGATTGCTTGACTCCCCCAAAGGGACCCACTTCGTTCGAGACTGCGCCACTATTGACGCCGACAATGCCGTACTCAAGTGCTTCAGCCACTTTCCAGATTCGGCCAATATCGCGGCTGTAAAAATAGGATGCCAGGCCAAAGGGCGATTGGTTCGCTAGGCGCACAACCTCGGCATCATCATCAAAAGCCATGATGGGCGCTACTGGCCCAAAGGTTTCTTCGCTGCTAATGCGCATCGCTGTTGTGACGTGCGACAAAATCGTGGGCTCATAAAAGTGCCCGCCAATCGCAGCCACCTTGCCGCCGGTCACGAGCTTAGCGCCCTTGGCAAGCGCATCACCCACATGCTCCCCTACTTTGGTGAGTGCTGCTTTATCAATCAAGGGGCCTTGCATTACGCCGGCATCCAAACCATTGCCAACCGTTAAGCTCTGTACTGCTTTAGCAAAGCGCTCGGTAAATGCTCCGATGACCTTGCTATGAACATAAAAGCGGTTGGCACAGACGCAGGTCTGCCCGGCATTGCGGTATTTGGAGGCCATGGCCCCGGCAACCGCGGCATCAACATCAGCATCCTCAAACACAATGAAGGGGGCGTGACCACCCAGCTCAAGGCCTAACTTTTTAATCGTTGGGGCGCATTGCGCCATCAAAATCCGTCCAACTTCAGTCGAGCCGGTAAAGGAGAGGTGGCGCACAATCGGCGAACTACACAGTGCTTTGCCAATCGCTACCGATTGCGCCGCATCTCCGGTCACCACGTTAACGACACCGGGGGGTATGCCGGCCTCGCGACTGAGTTCGGCCAAAGCTAGGGCGGATAAGGGGGTTTGTTCGGCAGGCTTAATCACAATGGTGCACCCAGCTGCTAAGGCTGGAGCAATCTTGCGTGTAATCATCGCAATCGGAAAGTTCCATGGGGTAATTGCAGCGCACACGCCAATGGGCTGTTTAAGCACCAGCATGCGTTTATCGCTCCAGGTGCTGGCTGGAATGCTGCCAGCCACTCGCTTGGCTTCTTCGGCAAACCACTCTAAAAAGCTGGCGCCATAGGCAACCTCCCCCTTGGCCTCGGCAAGGGGCTTGCCTTGCTCTAAGGTCAAGATTCGAGCTAAATCACTGCTATTGGCCACAATCAAATCAAACCAGCGGCGCAAGATGACCGAGCGCTCTTTTGCAGTCTTGCTTCGCCAGGCGGGCAGGGCTGCCTCGGCCGCCGCAATTGCTGCTTCAGCCTCAGTAGCGCCCAAATTACTGACCTGCGCTATCACTTCACCGTTTGCTGGATTGTCGACCGCGAAGCGTGAGCCCGCTGCAACCCAATTGCCGTTGATCCAGGCATCGGTCTGAAACAAGGCAGGGTTTTGTAAGGTGGATTGAATAGTGGAATTCGGCATGGCTAGGCTCGGTTGGTGGTAGCAGCAACATTAGTGCGCTTGAGTTATGAAGTGTAGCAAGACTTAATTTCTCTGTTTGAGACCAAGCAAAGCATGAAAATGCCAGGTGCAAAATGAAGCAAGCCAACACTACCCCTAGGCTTGAAGAACGTAGTCGATAACTAGATCTAGTGTTTTTATCTTCTACATCATGAAAAAAAGTGCGTTTATGGGTGGATTTTCATATAACAAAATTAGTGTTGACTAACATCTATAAGTAAATGATTTATATGTATTTTTATTGTCATATTCGCTCTAGAGCGAGACCACGACCCCCTTATTCGTATGAAAAGATATAGAAACCTGCTTTTATATACTTGACATGATATATAGGGCTACCTACTATGCATCATCTATATTAAATGTTGCAATGCAATATGTAGGCAGTTGAAGTGGCAAATTGCAAAGTGACCCCGGTAAATGAGAAATCCAATTGAAATTGCAGTACCCCAATTTAATAGCGTAAAGCGCCTGCTTGCAGCCTTGACTTTGCCTACCTACCTCCAGGCCATGAGTAAAAACGCC
>CAMDKY010000036.1 GCA_945901245.1 Polynucleobacter meluiroseus
CCAGAAAAAATTGGCATCTTAGGCGGCACCTTTGATCCACCCCATTGGGCGCATTTGCGGGTTGCGGTGCACTTTGCAAAATTGTTTCAGCTGGATCGCTTGCTGCTGATTCCGAGTGGCAATCCGTGGCAAAAATCCGCTTTCATCACGCCGCCCGAGATCCGCTATCAATTAACCCAAGCAGCTGTGATTGCCTTACGCCGTCTACTGAGCGATGAAGGCATTCACATTCCGATTGAAGTGGACCGAATTGAACTGGACCGCCAGGGGCCAAGCTACACCATCGATACAGCAATTGCCTTGCGCCAGCGCTATGGCAGCGCAACCCACCTCATTTGGTTAATGGGGGCTGACAGCTTAATGCAAATCGATACCTGGCAAGACTGGCAGCATTTGCTAAAAGAGGTTCACCTGGCCGTGGCGAGGCGCCCGGAATTTACCCTCACGATCGACCCCACTTCTGAACTAGGGCGCTTCATTCAGGTGCATCAAACCAGCGATGCGCGCTTACTGGATCTAGCGCCGTGTGGTTCGATTTACTTGGATCAAATGCTCGACATGTACTTATCATCGATTGCGATCCGTAAGCAATTGGCCGCGGGCGGCCTCAATCCCAACACCCCTTTAGCAGAGCAAATTCCCAGTGAAGTATTGGATCTAATCGAGAAGTTAGGCCTTTACTCCCAATCACGATAAGATCACCCCCTATTCATTAAAAGACACTATGGACCTACGTAAATTACAGCGCACCATTATTGATGCCCTTGAGGATGTCAAGGCACAGGACATTCGCGTCTATGACACGACTAAACTGAGTGAGTTATTCGACCGCGTGATTATCGCAACCGGCTCGAGCAACCGCCAAACCCGCTCACTAGCCATGTCGGTTAAAGAAGAGGTCAATAGTAAAGGCGGCGAAGTAATTTCAATTGAAGGCCTTGAGACCGGTGAATGGGTCCTGGTCGATTGTGGTGACATCGTTGTGCATATTTTGCAGCCCATGCTGCGTTCCTACTATCAGCTGGAAGGCATGTGGGGCGCCAAGCCAGTCCGCGTCAAATTAGCCAGCGCCAAAGGGCTCGCTAAAGCCAGTGAATTTACCGACGACGATGAGGAATAAGTCAGCGTCTTGTTTGGCTGCATAGTCGATCCCTAAGCAACCATGCGGCTCATCATCATTGCAGTAGGTCATAAGATGCCCGACTGGGTCTCCAGTGCGTGCAATGACTACCTCAAACGCATGCCGTCCGATTGCAGCATCGAACTCAAAGAAATCAAGCCTGACCTCTCCCCCGCGAAGGAGGCAATCAAGATCACTGCGGCCATACCCAAAGGCATTCGCCTGATTGCGCTCGATGAACGGGGTAAGGACCTGAGCACGCAGGGCGTTGCTGAGCAATTAGCCCAGTGGCGCCAAGATGGCGGTGACGTTGTTTTTTTAATTGGTGGTGCCGACGGTTTAGATGCGAGCATAAAGCAAAAGGCTGATACCATCTGGCGTTTATCCAGCCTCACCTTGCCGCATGCAATGGCGCGGGTCTTGTTAACCGAACAACTCTATCGGGCATGGACCATTTTGCAAGGCCATCCCTATCACCGCGAATAAACACCCTCAATTTTAAGCCATGCATTCGTTTATTTACCTCGCATCCCAAAGCCCGCGCCGCCAGGAATTGTTGACGCAATTGGGTGTGCGTTTTGAATTGCTCTTGCCGGATAGTGATGAGAATGCTGAAGCGATCGAGACGCCACTTCCTAATGAAAAAGCAAAAGCGTATGTTGAGCGCGTGACGCTAGCAAAGTGCGCTGCGGCAGTACAGCGCTGGGTAAAGCGAAGTTTGCCGTGGGCGCCGATTTTGTGCGCCGACACCACCGTGAGCCTTCCCAGTAGCGATGCTGCTCAGATACTAGGAAAACCCACGGATGCCGCCGATGCAGAGCGAATCCTGCGCTTACTGAGCGGTAAAACCCACGAGGTACTCACGGCAATTGCACTGCTCCCGCAGCAAGATGCAAAACCCATTAGCATTGTGCAGGTATCGCAAGTGCAATTTATGAAGTTGAGCGACCCTCTGATTAAGGCCTACATTGCCAGCCAAGAACCCTACGGCAAGGCCGGTGCGTACGGCATCCAAGGCTTAGGTAGTGCGTTTATCCGCCGTATCGATGGAAGTTACAGCGGCATCATGGGCTTGCCCTTATTTGAAATGGCCACCCTTCTGCAGCAGGCTGGCGTATCCTTTACGCTCACGCCAGAAATTGCAAACCAAGCCTAATATGAACGAAGAGATTCTGATCAACATCACACCCCAAGAAACACGGGTGGCATTGATTCAGCAAGCAGCAGTACAAGAGCTGCAAATTGAACGTACCCGCCAGCGCGGAATTGTGGGCAATATTTACCTAGCTAAAGTAGTTCGGGTTTTACCTGGCATGCAATCAGCCTTTATCGAGATGGGCCTGGAACGCACGGCATTCATGCATGTTGCTGATATTGCCCAGCAAAACCAACAAACCCAAATTGAAAAAGTCCTCTACGAGGGCCAAACCTTAATTGTGCAAGTTTTAAAAGATCCCCTCGGTACCAAAGGGGCGCGCCTCACAACCCAAATTAGTATCGCGGGTCGAAACCTGGTGTATTTACCGCAGTCTCAAAAAGAATCGGGTGACGCACCCTACATCGGCATCTCCCAGCGCATTGAACACCAAGATGAACGAGAGGCCATCAAAGCTCGTATCACTGGACTGCTCCCCAGCGATCAGGCCGGTGGAATTATTGTGCGCACCATTGCGCAAGATGCTACGGATGCAGAGCTTACACTTGATCTTCTCTATCTCAGAACAACCTGGGAATCGATTTTGGCCTCGGTTAATCAGAAAGCCGCTCCCGCCCTTCTCTTTCAGGACTTGAGTTTGGCAGAGCGAGTATTGCGCGATCTGGCCAGTGACAAGACCACGCAAATCCGGGTTGATTCAGCAGAGAACTTTGAGCGCTTAAATCGCTTTGCGGAGACCTATACACCTAACCTGGTTGGCAAGTTAACACTGCATCGCGGCGAGCGTGCCCTGTTTGATTTATTTGATGTCGATGCCGAAATTAACAAAGCCTTGGGCCGGCGCGTCGACCTCAAATCCGGCGGATACTTGATGATCGATCAGACCGAGTCGATGACCACCATCGACGTCAATACCGGCAGCTACGTGGGCGCACGCAATTTAGACGACACGGTCTTTAAGACAAATCTGGAAGCTGCGCAAGCCATTGCCCGGCAACTGCGCCTACGTAACTTGGGCGGCATCATCATCATTGATTTTATTGATATGCTGACCCGCGAGCACCAAGATGCTGTGCTCGGTGAGCTTAAGCGGAACTTAGAGCGGGATCATGCCCGTAGCTCCGTCAGCCAGTTTTCTACTTTGGGCTTGGTTGAAATGACCCGCAAACGCACACGGGAATCCCTAGCGCACATTTTGTGCGAGCCATGCGCCACCTGTAGCGGTAAAGGTGAAATTAAAACTGCACAAACCATTTGCTATGAAATCCTCCGAGAAATCGTCCGTGAGCATCGCCAATTTAATCCCCGGGAGTTTCGTATTGTGGCAGCGCCTGACGTCATTGATCTCTTCTTGGAGGAAGAGAATCAGTTTTTAGCGATGCTGGGGGATTTTGTTGCCAAGCCCATTCGTTTGCAAGCAGAAGGTTCTTTCAAACAAGAGCAATACGATATTGTCTTGAGTTAAGTCTTGAGATAAGGCTCGATTTTTTTACTTACGCATTGGCAAACTGCAGCCGATGCAGATTACTGTACAAGCCCCCTTTGGCAATTAATTCAGCATGGGATCCGTTTTCAACAACCTGCCCATGCTCTAAAACCACAATGCGGCTGGCATGTTCAATCGTAGAGAGGCGGTGCGCAATCACCAAAGTCGTTCGACCAGTCATCAATCGATCCAATGCTTCTTGTACTTGACGCTCGGATTCAGAATCGAGGGCCGATGTCGCTTCATCCAAGATTAAGATCGGCGCATCTTTGTAAATGGCTCTGGCAATCGCTAAGCGTTGTCGCTGCCCACCAGAGAGTCGGTTGCCGTTATCACCAATTAAGGTATCGATCCCTTGCGGCAGCTCACTCAGTAGATTGGTGAGATTAGCTGCTTCCAGCGCCTCAATCACACGACCCCGATCAATCTCGTTCACCACATCGGTGCCGTAAGCGACGTTTGCAGCAATCGAGTCATTAAACAAGATGACGTCTTGGCTAACAAAGGCAATTTGGCGTCGTAAATCAAACAAGGATAAGTCTTCCAGGTTTACGCCATCGAGCTCAATCGCGCCGGAAGTAGGCCTAAAAAAGCGTGGCAGTAAATTCACCAGCGTCGACTTACCGCCACCAGAGGGGCCCACAAAGGCCACTACCTCGCCTGCCTGAATCGACAGATTGACGTGCTTTAGAGCATCTTGTCGATCCGTATCTTGCTGATATGCGAATGAAACATCTTTAAAGGTAATCGCACCCTTTGCTTTCTCTATCCGCTGCACACCTGCTTTTCGAGAATCGTCTTCCTCGATCGGTTGATCCATTAGGCCAAAAATCATCTCGGCGGCAGTAAGGCCACGCTGCAATGGCTGGTTGATGTCTGCTAAATGTTTAATGGGGGAAATAATTAATAGCATGGCGGTAATAAATGCAGCAAAGCCGCCAACGGTCGTCCCTTCGGTGGAGGACTGCAAAAGTGCAATCACCAGTACGACGGAGAGAGCCATTGAGGCAATCAACTGGGTCATGGGCTGATTAAGACCGCCTACTACTGCGGTTTTAAGGGCAAAGCGCCGTAAGCGATCCGCCTTGTCGATAAACCGACCCATCTCGTAGGTTTCGCCGCCATGGACTTTAACAATTTTATGTCCTGAGACCGCCTCCTCAACAATGTAGGCAAGTTCGCTGGTCATCGCCTGTTGCTCCCGATTAAGGCCACGCAAGCGGCGATTAATTAGACTCATGATGAAGGCAATGATCGGAAAAATGATCAAGACAACTAAAGTCAATTTCCAATTAAGGTAAATCAAGTAACCCAATAAACCCAGCACCGTGAGCGAATCTCGCACCAGACTAATCAGCATCGTACCCATAATGCTCAGGACGTTATTGACCTCAAATACAACTGCATTAATTAAACTGGATGCAGAACTCTTTTGATAAAACTCGGTCTTGGCATGGAGTAATGTTTGAAACATCTGCTCACGTAGTTTTAGCAGTACTGCGTTAATAACTCTGGATAACAAATAATTCGACAGAAATTGAGCGCCGCCCCGGATAAACGCGAGCCCGACTAAAAAGATCGGAACTAGCCATAACTTACTATCGAGCTCACCAGTAAAGCCACGATCCAATAAAGGCTTCATCAGTGCAGGGATCGACGTCTCGGCAGCAGCCACCAGCGCCATCGCCAAAATCGACCCAATAATCGTCTTGGTATGGGGTTTTAAGTACTGGATTAGGCGGTTTAGCGCAATTCGGTCGTCGGCATTCATATAATGAATTATGCCCACCTTATCCGCCATACTCATCACTCGCAATGAAGAGGCCAATCTTCGGGACTGCCTTGCCTCCCTGGGAGGGCTTGCCCAGCAAGTGGTTATTGTCGATACAGCCAGTACCGACGGAACCATTGCAATCGCCCAGGAATTCGGCGCCACCATTGCCCAGCCAGCCGATTGGCCTGGTTTTGGTCCCCAAAAGAACCGGGCGCTGGAGCTGGCTACCAGTGATTGGGTGCTCTCCCTCGATGCCGACGAGCGACTGACCCCAGAACTTCAGGCGGAAATTGCCGCGGTACTTGCAAATCCGGGTCATACCAACTGTTTTGCCATTCCAAGGCTGTCTTGGTATTGCGGTCGCTTCATCCGCCATTCAGGCTGGAATCCCGACTACGTAGACCGCTTATTTCAGCGTGGCACGGCCAGATTTTCCGATGACTTAGTGCACGAGCGTCTCATTCCTAGCGGCCCCGTTGTGAGGCTGAAAAACCACATGCTGCACTATAGTTTTATGAACTACTCGCAGGTATTGCAAAAAATTGACCGCTACTCCAGTGCCTCTGCCGAGCAGGCGTTTGCCAAAGGCAAGCGAAGCAGTCCTCTGGCGGCGATTGGCCATGGAGTATGGTCATTTTTTAGAACCTATTTTATTCGATTGGGTTTTCTGGATGGACCGCAGGGCTTTTCACTGGCACTCGCTAACGCCCAAGGATCATATTACCGTTATATGAAAATCTGCGAATTGACCAAGGCATCCCAAGCGGAGCAAAATCCATGAGCATGATTTCGGTGATCGTTGCGACCTACAACTGGCCACAAGCCTTACGACTGTCGCTTGAGTCCCTGAAAACCCAAACCGATCAGGATTTTGAAGTCATCATTGCAGACGATGGCTCGCGTTCTGATACCCGTGAATTAATTGATGGAATGCGTGCTGATTTTCCCATGCCAATCGAGCATATCTGGATAGAAGACGATGGTTGCCGTAAGACCGTGGTTGGCAACTTAGCCATTGCAGCATCCAAAGGCGATTACCTTATTTTCATAGACGGCGACTGCATTGTGCAGCCCGATTTCATTACCCAGCATAGAAGACTGGCAGAGCCTGGTCATATGGTCACGGGCAGTCGCATTTTATCTGACAAGATGCTCGCCCAAGAAATGCTCTCGTGGCCACATTGGAGTTTTGAGCGTTTCAAGCACCATGCACTTCGCTATCGCTTACGCGGCCGTCTCAATAAATTACTGCCCCTGTTAGTCAAGTTTGGTGATCACTCGCGCAGGCTGTACAGCACATTTGTTTGGCGGCGCATTAAGGGTTGCAATATGGCCTGTTGGCGCAGCGACGCCCTCGCGATTGGCGGCTTTGATGAAACGCTGCTGGGCTGGGGGCATGAAGATGCCGACTTTGTCTTTAGACTGCAAGCCAATGGTGTGATTCGTAAATCAGGTGCCTGGGCGACCGAAGTCATTCATATTTTTCATAAAGTACGTGATCAATCAAACGACAAAAGCAGTAGAGAGCGTCTTCATGAAAAAATTCGTGCGCATGCGGCTTTAAAAGCATCGCAATAAACCCAGTATTGTTAAGCGTACTGAACCGTCACTGGATCTGCCTGCGTTGAGGCCAGCAATTGATGCAGGCTATGCAAGCAAGCATCGTCTGGATAAAGCCGCAATTCATCGGGAAACTGCACTAAGCAAGCACTGCCACTGGCAGTAACCACCGCAGTCAGTGGTAAGCCTTTAAAGCCATCCGTTTGGGGGACGGGCATTCCGGGTGGCATACCGAGCTTGCTTGCCTGCTGGCGATTACTGATTAAGTACGGATTTATTTGACTACGAAAGAGTTTGAGGTCGATCGCAGAGTCCATACGCACATGCACATTACGACCAAAGCGCAAACGAGCACCTGCTATATCCATCACTGCTTCCGCCACAATCCGCGTACCCCCTGAAAACTTATCGGGCGTGATATTGACTTTGGCAATAACCAGTTCATCTTCTTTGAGCCAGGATCGATTTGGCTCATAGACTTCACTGTAGAGCATCACTTCAATCGGAGCTGTGCCATCATCAATAGTGGCCACCATCATTCGGCCTCGTTGCCCAGTCAGCATGCGTGCTGAAGTAATAATGCCAGCGAGCAATTGGTCTTTTCCTTCAGTTACTTTAACTAAAGGTTGGCGCACAAAATGCCCTACCTCGCTACGGTATGCATCAAATAAGTGGCCAGTAAGGCATAGGCCCAGCGCAGTTTTTTCTTCCTGCAAGCGTTTTTTTTCAGGCCATGGCGGCTCACGAACCAGCTCCGGAAGGTGGCGGTCCGACTCGCCAGCAGTCTCAAATAAACTCACCTGATGAATCGATGCCTCGGCCTGTTCTGCTGCCTCAATCGCCCGTGCCAAAGAGGCTAATAAGGTAGAGCGAATATCGTAAGGCTTGCCATTTTGTTTTATTTCTGCCGAATACAAGCTATCAAATGCGCCTGCACGCATCAGTGCTTCAATCGCGCGGCGATTGACTTGGCGCCGATCGACGCGCGCACAAAAATCAAATAGGTCGGTAAAGGGGCCACCTGTTTCGCGCGCTTTAACAATTGCATCAATCGCTGCTTCGCCAGTGCCACGTACTGCACCCAAGCCGTAGCGTATATCCGTCAAGGGCTGGTCAATTGGTGCCCCTTGCGTGCGTAGGGGGGTAAATTCATAGGTGCCGGTATTGATATCCGGTGGCAATATCCGTAAGCGGTTTTGCAAGCAATCGTCGTACAGAATTTTGACCTTATCGGTATCGTCCATTGCGAGCGATAAGTTGCCCGCCATAAATTCAGCAGGGTAATGGGCCTTGAGCCAAGCAGTTTGATAAGCGAGCAAGGCATAGGCAGCAGCATGGGATTTGTTAAATCCATACCCCGCAAAACGCTCCATCAAGTCATAAATCTCATTGGCTTTGACTTCGGTAATGCCGCCTTTTTTTGCGCCCTCACTAAAAATCTTGCGGTGCTGCGCCATTTCTTCTGGCTTTTTCTTACCCATCGCCCGGCGCAATAAATCAGCGCCGCCCAGTGAGTAGCCCCCAATCATTTGCGCCATCTGCATCACCTGCTCTTGGTAGACCATGATGCCGTAGGTCTCGCGCAGAACCGGCTCAATGCGAGGATCGGGGTACTCAACCTGTTGGCGGCCGTGTTTACGCGCAATAAAGTCCGGAATCAGATCCATTGGGCCAGGGCGATATAAAGCGACCAACGCAATGATGTCTTCAAAGCGATCGGGCTTGGCATCGCGGAGCATGCCCTGCATGCCGCGGCTTTCTAGCTGGAAGACGGCAACGGTATTAGCGGATTTCAGAACCTCAAATGCAGCAGGATCTTCCAAGGTAATGTCGCCAATACTCCAGTCTTTGCGATCGGTATGCAATGCTTTAATCCAGCGCTCTGCTGCAGCCAAGATGGTGAGTGTCGTTAAGCCCAAGAAATCGAACTTAACCAGGCCAATGGCTTCTACGTCATCTTTATCAAACTGACTAATGACAGAACTGCTGTCTTGGTCTTTGGAGTCTTGCGTGTAGAGCGGGCAAAAATCAGTCAGCTTTCCTGGGGCAATGAGTACACCGCCGGCATGCATGCCGACGTTGCGGGTCATACCCTCAAGCTGCTGGGCAAGTGCTAGGAGTTGCCGAACTTCATCTTCATTGCGCTCGCGTTCGGCCAATTGCTTCTCTTCTTTTTTGGCCATCTCGATGGTGACGAGCTGACCGGGCTTAAATGGCACCAGCTTTGCGATACTATCGACAAAGCCATAGCCCTGCTCCAAGACGCGCCCCACATCCCGAATCGCCGCCTTGGCTGCCATGGTGCCAAAGGTCGCAATTTGACTAACTGCATCTTTGCCGTATTTGTCTTTGACATACTGAATCACACGGTCACGCCCGTGCTGGCAAAAGTCAATATCAAAGTCGGGCATCGATACCCGCTCTGGATTTAAAAAACGCTCAAACAGCAGGTTGTATTTGAGGGGATCGAGATCCGTAATCCCCAGTGAATAGGCTACTAGGGAGCCAGCACCAGAACCGCGGCCAGGGCCCACGGGTACGCCATTATTCTTTGCCCAATTAATAAAGTCGGCAACGATCAAAAAATAACCTGGGAAGCCCATTTGCTCAATGGTCTTCACTTCAAACGTTAAACGCTCACGGTAACGCGGCTCTTCTGCGGCGCGCTGCTCTGGATCCGGAAAGTTACGCGCCATATGCCGAACCAATCCGACCTCGGCTTGCTTAAATAAATAATCACCGAGCGAGATGCCGGCCGGAATCGGAAACTCCGGCAAACGAGGCTGACCTAATACCAAGGAGAGATTGCAGCGTTTGGCAATTTCAACCGAGTTAGTGAGTGCGCTTGGTAAATCAGCAAAGCGCTGTTCCATCTCAGCTTGACTTAAAAAGTATTGCTCGGGATTGAATTTTTTCTGGCGGCGCGGATTGCCGAGTAATTCACCCTCAGCGATGCAGACCCGCGCTTCATGGGCATTGAAATCATCCCGGTGCATAAACTGCACCGGATGGGTCGCCACCACTGGCAATGCCAACGTGCTTGCAAGTTGGCAAGCTAACTGCAGGTGTTGCTCATCTTGCGGATGCCCAGCACGTTGCACCTCAATAAAGTAAGCTCCTGGAAAGAGTTTTTTCCAACGCTCAGCAGCGGCTTTAGCCTGCTCTTCTTGGCCAGCCAATAGTGCGGTACCCACATCACCTAAATGCGCGCCCGATAGGGCAATTAAGCCATAGGACAGGGTATGGCCAAACGCCTGGTCTTCTTTTTTTGCGGCAAGCTCGGCAAACCACCGGGGGTCCACTTCCGCGCGCCCACGCGACTGATTATCGAGGGATGCGCGGCTGAGTAGCTGGCATAAATTGAGGTAGCCCGAGTGGTTCTGCACCAGCAGCAGCATGCGGTGTGGTTGGTCGGGGTCCTGTAAATTCGAGAGCCAGACATCGGCGCCGGCAATCGGTTTTACTCCACCCTCGCGGGCGGCGGTGTAAAACTTGACTAGGCCAAACAGATTGCTGAGGTCGGTGATGGCTAAAGCGCCCATGCCATCGTTACTGGCTGCAGCAACTGCATCGTCAATGCGTACGACTCCATCCGTAATTGAAAACTCGGAATGAACGCGCAGATGAACAAAACGGGGTACGGCCATGAGATGATTTTAGCTGTGTCTAGCCTAAAACCACCCCATCCCCGCTACCGTGGGCGCTTTGCGCCCTCGCCGACTGGGCCTTTACATGCCGGTTCACTCGCCAGCGCCCTAGGAAGCTGGCTGGATGCCCGCGCCAATCAAGGCGCCTGGCTAGTCCGCATCGAGGATTTGGATGTGCCGCGCTGCATTACCGGCATGGACCAGCGTATTTTGGCTCAGCTACAGGCCTGTGGACTTACCTGGGACGAGGAAGTGATCTGGCAATCCCAGCGACTCAGCGCCTACCAAAACGCCTTAGAAACACTTTACAAAGATCGGCAAATCTACCCCTGCACTTGCTCGCGCCAGCAGATTACCAGCGCCCTGAGCAGCCAAGGCAAGCTACGCGCCCGCAATCAAGAGCAGGTCTACCCCGGTACCTGCCGCAATGGCCATGTTTGGCAGGCGCAGCTTCCCAAAGAAAGTTCAGCATCGGCTTGGCGACTCGCCATCAAACACGATCAACAAGTTCGCTTTACCGATGCCGAGTTCGGATTATTAGAGCAAAATCTCAATGGCGATGTCGGGGATTTTGTGCTGCGCAGGGCCGATGGAATTTTTGCGTATCAACTCGCTGTGGTGGTTGATGATGCTAGGCAAGGCATCACGCATATTGTGCGGGGCGCCGATTTACTCAACAACACTGGGCGGCAAATTTACTTGCAAGGGGTTTTGGGTTATTCAACACCCCAATACCGTCACTTGCCACTGGTCTTGGATCCCCATGGCGAGAAGTTAAGTAAACAAACCCGGGCAACTGAAGTGAATACGGCTAGTGATGCGGCTGTTTTAGATGCCCTGCAGGCAGCTGCACTGCATCTGGGTTTAAGTGGACTTAGTGACCTGCAAGGTCAGACCATTGCAGAGTGGTTACTGCAGGCAACGCATGCTTGGACCGATCGGACCAGGCAAATCAGCCGTACTCAAAACTAGCCGGTCTTTTTTTTCATGCCACCGAGTAAAGCACCAACCGGTGATTTAGCGGGCGTAATGCCTGCTTTTTTAATGGGGTTAGCGATCGGCTGATCGGGGTTGCCATCGTCAAGACTCGCTTTGGGCGCTGCTTGTGCGCCACCGGCTGGAGCTGCGCCGGCTTGATAGGGCTTATAGAAAAATGGATCTGCCGTTTTGCCGCCCTTGATTTCTGGAAGCGGCATCACCGGTAATTTACGCTTCATCAATTTTTCGATGTCGTCTAATAAGCGCTTTTCACCATCATCCACCAAGGCAATCGCATCGCCAGTACTACCTGCCCGTCCTGTACGACCAATGCGGTGAATGAAGTCCTCGGCGTTGTAGGGTAACTCGTGGTTAATCACGCAAGGCATCGCTGGAATATCCAGACCGCGTGCTGCAACATCAGTTGCGACTAAAGCCTCAATGGCGCCCGACTTAAATGCATCTAAAGTGAGAGTACGTTCACCCTGACTCTTATCGCCGTGAATTGCGCCCGCTTTGATGCCATCGCGCTCGAGTGCCCGCGATAGTTTGGCGCAGCCTAAACGGCTATTGGTAAAGATGATGCACTGGCGCGATAAACCCTGACGGGTGCGGGCTTCCAAGATAGCGGTGATGGCGCGCTGTTTATCTACCGCAGAGACCATGTGCACCACTTGACTAACGGTATCGGCAGCGGCATTTTGGCGTGCAACCTCAACCGTAACCGGATTGCGTAAATAACTCTGTGCTAATTTTTTAATCTCAGGAGAGAAGGTCGCTGAGAACAGTAAGGTTTGACGCTGTGCTGGAATCAAATTAATGATGCGCTGCAGATCAGGCAAAAAGCCCATGTCCAGCATGCGATCGGCTTCATCCAAGACCAAGATCTCGACTTGCGATAGGTTCGCTGTTTTAGAGCCCAGGTGATCCAGCAAACGGCCAGGCGTGGCAATCAGTATCTCAATACCACTACGCAGCTGCGCCACTTGGGGTTGCATATCCACACCACCGAAAACAACCGTCGAGCGCAGATCCGTATGCCGAGAATAGTTGGCGGCGTTTTCTGAAACCTGTACGGCGAGTTCGCGCGTAGGTGTTAAAACTAGTGCGCGAATCGGATGGCGTGCTGGTGATGCGCTACTGCTCGAACCGGGAAGTAACTTTTGAATGATGGGCAACACAAAGGCGGCAGTCTTACCAGTACCCGTTTGCGCGGCGCCCATCAAGTCCTTACCAGCCAATACATGTGGAATGGCTTGTGCCTGAATGGGGGTTGGGGTGTTGTAGCCCTGATCGCCGATAGCCTTTTGAACGCGTGGGTCAAGGCCAAAATCGGCGAAGGTCATGCTGACTGGAGAGTCGGAGGACTCTGCGGGAATGGGTGTATCTACAGTGGTATTGGTCAAGGTAACTTAAATAATGGCCGCGATCCCAGCCTTAGCAGTGCTGGCATCTTCGGAAGACTTCACGCCGGAAACGCCGACTGCGCCGATGGTAAATCCATTTACATCGATATTGACGCCACCCTCCAGCATCCCTTGAATGTGGGGAGCGGATAAAAAGGAGGTGCGACCGTTATTGATAATCTCTTCGTACACGCGACTCTCACGCTTACCCATTGCAGCCGTACGGGCTTTCTCTTGAGCAATGTATGCAGAAACGGGGGCGCAGCCATCGCGGCGAATCATGCCGAGCATATGGCCGCCATCATCGCAAACTGCAATCGTCACTGCCCAGTTGTTTTCAGCAGCATGGGCATTCGCGGCGTCCAGAATGGCTTGCACGTTCGCTTGGGTCAGGTAAGGTTTATTTGCCAACATAGTGGTCTCCTCGTGGTGTTTTGGTCTGAATTGGGTGAAATACGGTAACGGTCGCTGTTGCGGCTCATAATCCCTTGGCTCAATCCGACGGGGGTCAATTTAATAAAGTCAATTACCACGTAAAATCAAAATTGATAAAAAAACAGGGGCTCAAGCTGAAATAGTCGGTCTTTTGTAGAATTTCACACGATTCTGAATGTTTCGATATTTTCCCATACCTTGAGCCATGCCAACTAAAACCGCCCTGCCCCCTGAAATCAGCTCCCAATTGCATAAGCACATCCGTGGGCAGGTGCTAACCGACACCCCAAATCGGGGTCGCTACGCCACGGATGCATCGATTTACCAGCAATTTCCGGTAGGGGTGGTGATTCCGGAGGATGCGGCAGACATTGAAACTGCCTTAGCGGTCGCGCGGGAGCACTCCATTCCAGTATTGCCCCGCGGCGGCGGTACGAGCCAATGCGGTCAAACCACTGGGGTCGCACTGGTGATTGATAACACCAAATTCATTCGCAAGATCCTCCATATCGATCCCGAAAAAGCCACGGCTGAAGTCGAACCCGGTTTAGTTCTGGATCACCTCAATGCCAATCTAAAAAAACATGGTCTGTGGTATCCGGTTGACGTTTCTACTGGAGCACAGGCGACGATTGGCGGCATGGCCGGAAACAATTCCTGCGGCAGTCGCTCGCTCGCGTACGGCAATATGGTGCACAACGTCTTGGGCATCGATGCATGGCTGGCCGATGGCCAACTCGCACAATTTGGCGCCTACGATCAAAGCACGGGAAGCGCAAAACAGCTCGGTGATTTTGTCAAAGGCTTAGCCAATCGCTTGCAACCGGAAATTGAAGCGATGTTTCCGAAAGTCATGCGCCGTGTGGCTGGCTACAACTTGGATGTATTTCATCCGCAAAGCGAAAAACCGTACACCTCAGATGGCAGCGTTAACTTGGCACACTTATTGGTGGGAAGCGAAGGGACGCTGGCCTACTTCAAATCACTGCAACTGAAATTGGCCCCATTGCCGCAGCACAAGGTGCTCGGCATTGTCAATTTCTCCAGTTTTTACCGCGCCATGGATAGTGCGCAGCACATTGTCAAATTAGGTCCTACCGCCGTTGAATTAGTCGATCGCACCATGATTGATTTAGCGCGTCACAACCCTAGCTTTAAAAAGACCATTGAGAGCGCACTGATTGATGCAGCCGGCCCAACACCCGAAGCGATCTTGCTCGTGGAGTTTTCGGGTGAAGCGCATGCTCCACTCTTGGAGCGCGTTGCAGCGCTCAATGAATTAATGAGCGACTTGGGTTTGCCTCATTGCGTGGTCTCGATGCCTGATGCCGGTCTGCAAAAAAATCTCTGGGAGGTTCGTAAAGCGGGTCTGAACATCATGATGAGCCTCAAAGGCGATGGTAAGCCCGTCAGCTTTATTGAAGATTGCGCCGTACCACTAGAGCATCTCGCTGAATACACCAGCGCACTCACCGATGTCTTTTCCAAATACGGCTCCCGCGGCACTTGGTATGCGCACGCATCGGTCGGCACTTTGCATGTACGGCCCATCTTGGATATGCGCCGCGATGGCGCGCATAAAATGCGAGCCATGGCCGAAGAAGCATCAGAACTGGTACGTCGCTACAAAGGCGCATACAGCGGTGAGCACGGTGATGGCCTGTGCCGTGGCGAATGGATTAGCTGGCAATTTGGTCCTAAGATTACAGACGCCCTGCGTGAAATCAAACACGCATTCGATCCCGATAATTTATTTAATCCCGGAAAAATCATTGATCCGCCGAAGATGGATGATTCGAGTTATTTCCGCTTTCCGCCGGAATACAAAATCATTCCGCTTAAGACCAATTTAGATTGGTCGGCATGGAATGTGCAAAACAATCCCGTCACCGAAGAGACGAGCGCGCCCGGCAGTGGCGGCGATCCAGCGCATGGGTTTTCCAAAGCAGTCGAGATGTGCAATAACAATGGCCACTGCCGTAAATTTGATGCTGGCACGATGTGCCCCAGCTACCGCGTAACCCGCGATGAAAAACACCTCACCCGGGGTCGTGCCAATACATTGCGCCTGGCTGTATCGGGGCAACTCGATGCCGCGCCCGGTGAAGATCCACTTACCACTGCTGCAGTAAAAGATGCCATGGATTTATGCGTCAGCTGCAAAGCCTGTCGCCGTGAGTGCCCAACGGGTGTGGATATGGCGAAGATGAAAGTGGAGTATTTAAGCCATTACAAAAAACGCCATGGCCACACGCTGCGTGATCGCTTAGTAGCCCACTTGCCACACTATGCGCCGATGGTCAGCCGCATTCCGGGCCTGCCGGCCTTGCTGAATATTCGTAACCGCATCCCCGCGATTGCCAAGATACAAGAATGGATCACTGGCATTTCGGCAGAGCGCACACTGCCGGTCTGGCGTAGCGATACTTTTTGGAATGCGCCGATTGATTCCGCAGCAAGCGCAGCGCAATACCGCTTCACACCAGAGCAGCTGCAAGAAGAAAGTAAGTCGGTCGTACTTTTAGTCGATACCTTCAATGCCTACTTTGAGAATGAGAACGTGCATGCAGCGATTCAAGTACTGCGCTCAGCCGGGTATCAAATTCACATTCCACAAATGGATACGGCAAATAGTGCTGCCGCCACAGAACAGAAATGCGCAAAGCAATTCTGTTGTGGTCGCACCTACCTTGCTGCAGGTATGGTGGATGAGGCTAAAGCCCGCTTAGGCGCCTTGGTAGATCACCTTGCTCCTTATGCCGAGCGTGGCATTTCCATCGTTGGTCTTGAGCCCTCTTGCCTCTTTACCCTCAAAGACGAAGCCTTAGTGATGGGCTTTGGACAAAAGGCGGTAGCCGTGAGCCAAAAAGCGCAGCTGCTGGAAGAGTTCCTGGTCGATGAATCCAAATCCGGCAAACTCAAACTTAATCTTAAGCCAGCCGATCGAGCCGTGCTCTTTCATGGCCATTGCCATCAAAAAGCATTTGCTGCGGTGACGCCAGCACTCGAACTTCTACAACTTATTCCGAATGCAAAACCGACGCTGATTGAATCGTCCTGCTGCGGCATGGCCGGGAGTTTTGGTTATGAAGTCGAACACATTACCGTGTCAAAGCAAATGGCAGAACTGAGTTTATTGCCAGCAATACGGCAAGCGCCCGATAGCTGGGTAGTTGCTGATGGCACGAGTTGCCGCCATCAGATACATGATGGCACACAGCGTGAAGCCGTTCACATCGCTCGCATCTTGGCAGCCCACTTGCAATAAACCTAATATAACCAAGATTCTCGTACGGTCTTAGCGAATCACGCCGTACGAGACCATCAACAGTGTACCGATAAGCAGTGCAGGCACAAGTCGCTGCTGGGGTTTGGACAGCATGATGCCAACGCTAATGACACAAATCAGAATGCGTATCCACAGCGGTACGGTATCGAGTAAACCAATCGGCAGCACAATCAAGCGGACGGTTAAGGCCGCAACCATGGCATAAGTGACTGCCGATAACCAGCGAAAGATCTCACTGTCTTGGTTAATTTTTCCGGCAAGCATGACGCCGATTGCGCGGCACAAATAGGTGCCGATGCAAGCGCTTGCAAGTGCAATCCAAACTCCCCACCCTTGTAAATGTGCGGCGATCACAGCATGCCTCCATCCGACGCTGATCTGCGCTTACGCAAATACTGACGGTCAATCCAATAGGCTAAGGTGCCTGCCACGAGGCCAGTAGTAAGCAGGCTCGTGTCGCGATCCAGTAAATAGAAGAAAGGACCAATCACACAACCCAAGGCTATCGCAATCCGATTAATCCATGGCTTGACCTCTGCAAAGGTCAGCAAGAAAAATAAGGGGTTAATAAAAATAAGGCCAAGTGTAATAAAGACCGGCACAACCCCTGCGAGCAAATAACCCAGAATTGTCCCCGGTACTGAAATCATCCAGCACAGTAGGCCAAGGCCGGCAAAGTAACTTAAACGGTGTTTCGGTTCTATGCGCTGAAATTCCCGCATCGATACTGCCCATGCCGTCATCGCTAACAAATGAACGGATGCATACAAGCCCGCGTTTTGATCGCGCCGATCGAATTGCGGAAATAGGGTCACGGTCATTGTAATAAAGCGCGTTGAGGTCAAGGTTACGGCAAGGGCAATGGCCAGCAGTGACGCACCATCAACCATCATCTCCATCAACACAACTTGACCGGGTAGCGCAAACATCAGGAGGCTACTTAAAGTAGTAAAACTGAGATCAAAGCCGCTGGTTTTACCCATCGCGCCAAAACCGACCATGCCCGCAAACAAAACCATAGCAGGAGCGCCGCTCGCATCTTTTAGGCCACTCCGAAAGGCATCCTTGCGGCTGGCAAAACGGTCTAACTCAGTACTTTGAGCAGGTGCTAAAACGGGGTCGCGATCGGATGGCATAGTGGGATTGTAAGAGTCCGTACGATCTACAGGGATTTTAGGTGGTGTGAGGGGCATCTAAGGCCCAATTAATGTGTTCTTGCACCAATCCATCGGCTGGCACTTGCTTTACTTGCAAGGCGCTGCGGAGGGCTGACTTCAGCTCAGGCGGACTCTTATCTGAACGCAAGGCATTGCCCATCGCCACCGCGAGATTACGGCGCCAGCGGCTGTAACCAATGCGGCGAATGGCGCTGCCTTCATGGCGGCGCTCAAAATCCATTGCAGTCCACGACCATAACTCCAATAAAGAACTTCCACCCATGCTATTCCGCTCAGCAAAATCCGGCAAGGCCGTTGCTTGCGCAAACTTATTCCACGGGCACGCTAATTGGCAATCATCGCAGCCGTACACGCGATTACCCATAGCGACTCGGAATTCCAGTGGAATGGGGCCCGGGTTTTCAATCGTGAGGTAGGAGATGCAACGACGTGCATCGACAACGTAGGGTGCGGTAATGGCTGCTGTTGGACATACATCGATGCAGGCGCTGCAAGTGCCGCAGTGGGGTTCTACTGGCGCATCCACCGGCAAGGGCAGATCGAGCAATATCTCCCCCAAAAAGAAAACCGAGCCCGATTCACGGTTGAGCAATAAGGTGTGTTTACCACGCCATCCCAATCCGGCCTTTTGTGCCAACTCGACTTCCATCAGCGGTGCTGAATCCGTGAAGACACGGTAGCCAAACGGACCGATGCGTGCTTCAATGCGCGTGGCTAATTCTTGGAGGCGCTGGCGCAATACTTTGTGGTAATCCCGGCCGCGTGCGTAAACCGATATCACTGCCTCACCGGGACTAGCAAGGCGATTCCACTCCGCGTCAATATCAAGATTAGGAGCGTAATTCATGGAGACGCAGACAACACGCAAGGTGCCGGGCTGAAGCAGCTCTGGACTGGAGCGTAAGGCGGCGTGGCGCTCCATATACCCCATTTCGCCATGGTGTCCTGCTGCTAACCAAGCTTGTAGGCGCTCTGGGGCCTGCCCTAAGTTGGTATCTGTAATGCGTAAGCGATCAAAGCCCAAAGCTACAGACTCCTGATCCAGCCAAGCTCTAAAGTCAGAGCCCATGATGGCATCAAGCGGCACCGTATGATCGGCGGTAGGAATTGTTTTAGGCGCGAGGGGCATTTACTGAATAAACTACGCTACACGTTAGACATACAAATAGATTCCCATTTGAAATCGATTAAAAGACATTGTAGGCAAGAAAGTGAAACGGCTGACCTGGCTGAGGCACTCGGCAGCGTATTGGCGCACTTTTTGGAAGATGCCACATCTCCAAAGCAGCATGCCAATATTGCCTTGGAGGGCAATTTAGGCGCAGGGAAGACTGCCTTTGCGCGCTATCTGATTCAGGGTATGGGTTATGCCGGTAAGGTCAAAAGCCCAACCTACTCGCTTTGCGAGTCTTATCCAATTGCGTGCGGTAAGCAAACATTGCATGCCTTTCATTTTGATTTGTACCGTATGCGTACCCCCCTCGAGTGGCAAGAAGCCGGTTTGGCAGAGCATTTTGATGCGCTCGGCATATGCCTGATTGAGTGGCCAGAAAAAGCCGAAGGCACCTTGCCCATACTTGATCTGCAAATTAGTATTACTGCAGGCGAACAAGAAACCGAACGGAAGTTTGAGCTCAAAGCCCTGAGCGATTTAGGCTTAACAATTCTTACCCAGCTGCAGGTCGATCTCCCCTAAAATCAGGGCCAATGGCAGCCAATCTCAACCCAATACGGCGTAAGCACCTCAAGGCGTCGGCAACGACGCTGGGCTTTCTGCTTCTTTTCGGTAAGGCCGATATCGTCTTTGGCGCCACCATCTTAGGTGTACGCATCTGGCCATCCGAAGACTACACCCGCATCACCCTTGAATCCGATACCGCCCTCAAAGTCAGTCACCAAATTTTGACGGGGCCCGATCGCTTGGTGGTTGACGTAACTGGCCTGCAGCTCAATCCAACCCTGCGGGATCTGGTTGCCAAGGTAAAGCCCAACGATCCCTACGTATCACAAATTCGGGTGGGGCAATTTCAGCCCAATGTGGTGCGCTTAGTGTTTGATCTGAAAGAGCCGATTAAGCCGCAACTCTTCACCCTTGAGCCCGTTGCCGAATACAAATTTAGATCTGTTTTTGATCTTTATCCAACGACGCAGCCGGACCCCTTGATGCAACTCGTCAGAAACAGTGCTAAGAAAGAGCAAGCTCTAGAAAAAAAGAATGAGGAAGACCTCATCGCACAGTTTGCTCATCGGCAAGATCCGCCCGTTGCGCAAGCGATTCCGTCACCAAAGGAAACGGCTGTAAGCCCGCGCTTTAAACGGCTAGTCACCATTGCCATTGATCCTGGACACGGTGGCGAAGACCCCGGAGCCATCGGCGCCCGCGGTAGTAAAGAAAAAAACATTGTGCTGTCAATTGCCAAACGCCTCAACACCAAGATTGAAAATGAGCCTAATATGCGGGCGTTTATGACGCGTGATGGCGATTACTTTGTGCCACTCCATACTCGGGTTCGCAAAGCGCGCCAAGTGGGCGCTGACTTATTTGTCTCGATTCATGCGGATGCATTTATTCAGCCGAATGCCCGGGGTGCATCTGTTTTTGCACTTTCGCAACAAGGGGCAACGAGCACGACTGCCCGCTGGATGGCCAATAAAGAAAATGCATCCGACCTTATCGGTGGCATCAATATCAAAACAAGCGATACCCAAGTGGCACACTTATTGTTGGATATGTCGACCACGGCACAAATTAAAGACTCAGTACAAGTTGGTAGCTCAGTATTGCAGCGCATTGGTGGCTTTGCTACTCTACATAAGAACAAAGTGGAGCAGGCAGGCTTTGCAGTTCTCAGAGCTCCAGATATCCCCTCCATTCTGATTGAGACTGCCTTTATTAGTAACCCCAAAGAAGAGGCAAAGCTCAATGATGAAGCCTATCAGGAACAAATTGCAGAGGCGATTTTGCTCGGAATAAAGGACTACTTTGCCAAGAATCCCCCCGTAGCAAGGCGCTCTGCGGCTTAAGAATTGGTGTCCAGCGATTTAAAGGCCAAAGCAAAATAATTGCTATAATTTCAGTCTTTACTGGGTCGGTAGCTCAGTCGGTAGAGCAGCGGACTTTTAATCCGTTGGTCGCGAGTTCGAATCTCGCCCGTCCTACCAGTATATAAGGGACTACAGCAATGTAGTCCCTTTTCTTTCAAATACACACCAAATACACACCGCTTGCCCAAAAATCC
>CAMDKY010000037.1 GCA_945901245.1 Polynucleobacter meluiroseus
GGGGTAATCACAGCCCAACCATGTACCCAGACTACCGTTTTGCCACCATTGGCGGGCAATCCGTGAAAGACATGATTAATGACCCCGCATGGAATAAAGATGTCTTTATTCCCACCGTGGGCAAGCGTGGCGCCGCCATTATTGAAGCCCGCGGTCTGTCTTCGGCTGCATCGGCCGCCAATGCCGCCATCGATCACATGCGTGATTGGGTACTTGGCACCAACGGCAAATGGGTCACCATGGGCATAGCTTCCCGCGGTGAATATGAAATTCCGGCGGAAGTCATTTACGGATTCCCCGTTGTCTGTGAGAATGGGGATTACAAGATGATTGAAGGCCTTGAAATCGATGCCTTCTCGCGTGAACGCATGACTCATACCTTGAATGAATTACTCGAGGAACAAGCTGGCGTGAAACACTTACTTTCATAAGGAAACAGACATGCGCATTCCCCTTAAAACGCTGTTGATTAGTACTGCCTTGCTAGTGTCTCACTCTGCCGTTCACGCAAAAGATCCAAAAGATACCCATGCGTGGAGCTGCAACAATAATCATCAGCTAAAAACCATTGGGGATGGCGCTGGAAATATTGGGCTTGTTTGGAATTCCAAAACCTACGAAATGAAAAAAGAGATGTCATTGCCGGGGAGCTTGCGCTTTAAAAATCACGACACCGGCTTAGACTTGGTTGTTTTGGGAAATAAAGCAATGCTATTTAATATTCGCAGCGGTGTTCGTTTGGCTGATTTTTGCCAAACAGCAGATATGAAGGCCGGCAAGGAACCGCATCTGTTTGCTAAAGAGTAACTAAGTAGGCGATGTTTTTTGTTGGATGGAAGTAAAAAACCGAGGCATGCCTCGGTTTTTTTGTCTTCATCAGCCCTGGAGTTCTAGTGAAACAAGGGTTGTTGTGAGGGAGTATCCTCCGGCATCTCCGCATGCACCACTTCACCATGGCGATCGGGGAACAAGGGCGCGCCACAGTCATCACAGAGTTCAGGACTAAATAAAACGGCATGCCGAAAGACGTCATCGACGCCTGCTTCTTTTAAGGCATCGCAAATCTTTTTGATTGGGCTCTCGTCATCGCTGATGTCATTCAATGCATCATTGGCCACCGTTTCGCGATCGTACATCGGCCAAATGACGCCGTACATCACGTCAGGCGAACCCTTCATACTAAATGCAATGCGGTATTCGTCTGCCTGCTCTTCACCAAAGGCACCGACAACACACGATAGTCCAGCAGGCAGAGCACCAACGGTGATTTCTAAAAAATTGACCGCCGCCCGAATACTCAATGGCCGCACTTGCTTGTCTGCCAAGCGGCAATTCGTAAAATAGGCCTCAGGCAAGAGGAGCTCGAATTCACATCCGGGCAATAAGCTCGAAATCGGCTCTCGCATCGCCGTTTGCCATTCAATCAAACTCACGCCACGCTCTTGCCTTACCGGTGGTTCAGCTTGCCAGCGAAATAAAGGAGAGCCGCTGGGCGCAGCAATTGCCGCAATAATAAAACGGGGATCAGCCAATACCGCGATGGTCTCCGACATATTCCGTAACTCAAGCTTCATCTCACTTGCCGTAATCGCAGCCGTGCCAAGCGCCTCGGTCAAAATGCGTGTTTGGCAGTGCGAGTGTGGCATCTGATCGATGCTGTACAGCCATGGAACAATAGCTAGGCGCGTATCACTTGAGGCAATCGATGCATGCATTGCCATGGCAACGGACTCAATCACCTTAACGGGGAGCGGCCCCGACTGAATTTGATAACGGGTATGCGCAACAATGGGCAAGGCCAGTAGCAAGACATCCCAGTCTTGCTTATCGACTGTCATGGTTTGTGATTCAGCAAGGGTTTCAGCACAATCCGCCAGTACCTCAAAGGCAACGGTATTTATCCGAAAGGTTTGATCGAGTGCGGCATCGATCACATTTTGATTTTGACTGGTCATTAATTTCAGTAAACGCGCACTCAAGCGCCCTTCCCAAAATCGGTCCTCAATCTGACTACCTGAAGCAGCCAGTGAAATAGCATCGGCAACCAAACGCTCTGCCTCAGGGGAAGAACGCTGGGAGGATTTAGAGCGGTGAACAGTCATATTATTTTTTCTCGGCGCGTCGAAATACCGGTCGATCGGGTTTGGATTCGGCTGCGCTAAAGCGATAGCCTTCTAAATTAAAGTCGCGCAAGTCGGCTGGGTCCGTAATGCGATTCTCCACTGCAAAACGGGCCATTAAGCCGCGTGCCCGCTTGGCGTAAAACGAAATAATTTTGTACTTACCCTCTTTTGCATCCTGAAAGACCGGTGCAATGATGGGGAACTCCAATTCCTTGGGCTGCAGTACTTTGAAATACTCCTCTGAAGCCAAGTTTAATAAGAAAGGATTCTTTTTTTGTGAAGCCAACTGCTTGTGTATTGCTGCGGTAATTTTCTTGCCCCAAAACGCATACAGGTCTTTCCCCTTGGCGTTTTTAAATGCAGTGCCCATTTCTAGGCGATAAGGCTGCATTAAGTCGAGTGGCCGCAATAGGCCATAGAGCCCAGACAAAATACGCACGTGATCTTGGGCAAACTCGATTGCCTTGCTATTAAGCGAGCCCGCATCAAAGCCCTCGTACACATCGCCATTAAAGGCAAAAATCGCCTGTTTGCTGTTTTTCTCGGTGAATTTCGTCGACCAATCCCGAAAGCGCCCAACATTCAGGGCGGCTAGCGGGTCCGAAAGGCTCATTAACTTAGCTACTGCCTGCGGCGATAGTGTCTTCAAGTCAGCAATCAGCTTGGCTGAGTCAGCAACAAAATCAGGTAAGGTGGATTTTTTTACCCGGACAGGGGTCTCGTAATCCAAGGATTTAGCGGGTGAAAGAACGATCAGCATGGCACAATTTAGAAATGGATTCCCCTTATTCTAGCCACAGAAGCTGCTGTACGAGATAAACCGTCGTAATGACCCCTTTTAGTACGCCCGTTCCCAGTGCTCCATCGTTTCCATCGCGGCTACCTGCGATCGGTACGACTATCTTTACCGTGATGTCAACGCTAGCAGCCGAAAACCAGGCAATTAATCTAGGGCAAGGCTTTCCCGACTTTCAATGTGATCCTGCCTTAATCGAGGCAGTCAATCAGGCGATGGTCACTGGCCATAATCAATACCCATCAATGGCAGGCGCCCTCGAGCTTCGCCACACCATCGCCAAGAAGATTCAATTGCTCTATGGCGCAGGCTACGATCCCATCAGTGAAATTACCGTCACTGCGGGCGCTACCCAAGCAATTTTCACAGTTGTTTTGTCCTGCGTCAGTCCAGGCGACGAGGTCATCGTGATTGAACCTGCGTTTGATTGCTACTTGCCTGCGATCGAGTTGGCTGGCGGTAAAGCCATTCGCGTTAGCTTGGATGTCCAGCGCAATTCCACTGGCACGGTGCAAAGCTACGCGATTGCCTGGGATGCGTTAGCAAACGCAATCACTCCGAAGACACGTCTTTTACTGATTAATTCGCCTCATAATCCAACGGGAATGATTTGGCAACAGGTCGATCTCGATCGCTTAGCTCATTTATTAGCGAACACAAATGTTCTGGTTTGCAGTGATGAGGTCTATGAGCACATGGTCTTTGATGGGCAGCAGCATCGCAGCGCATCCAGTCATGCGGCCCTTGCCGCACGGAGCTTTGTCGTCTCCAGCTTTGGCAAAACCTTGCACGTAACGGGCTGGAAAATCGGTTATGTTGCCGCGCCAGCTGCCCTGACTGCGGAGTTTCGGAAAGTCCATCAGTTCAACGTATTTTCGGTCAATGCACCAATGCAGGTCGGTATTGCCCAGTATCTTGCGGACCCAGCATCCTATGTAGGACTCTCGGCATTTTATCAAGCCAAACGCGATTACTTTAGGGCTGGTTTAGCCGAGACCCAATTTAAGCTACTGCCCTCACCGGGCAGCTACTTTCAGTGCGTCGATTACTCTGCGCTCGGAATCCCGCAAAGCGAACTTAGTGAAGCGGAGTTCTGTCGCTGGTTAACCTGTGAAGTCGGGGTCGCAGCGATTCCGGTATCTGCATTCTATGGCGCGGCAACGGATTCAAAGGTCATTCGGTTTTGCTTTGCCAAGGAAGAGAAAACCTTAGAAACCGCACTGTCACGACTGCGCGCAATGCCGTCTTGAAGCAAAACAATCAAATACAAATATAAAACGGTGGTGAACGCAATGAAGAAAATGAGTAATCCAAATCAAGGCATGATCGATGTATACAGCTGGGCCACGCCCAATGGCCATAAAGTCCACATCATGCTCGAAGAATGTGGCTACAAACTGGGTCGTGATTGGCGTGCCATTCCGATTGATATTGGCAAGGGCGATCAATTTACCCCGGCTTTTTTAAAGATTAGTCCGAATAATAAAATTCCAGCGATAACTGATCCAAAGGGTCCCGATGGCAAGCCCATTCACCTATTTGAATCGGGCGCCATTTTGCTCTACCTTGCAGCCAAAACGGGTCGTTTTTTACCAAGCAGCACGCGGGCTAAATACGAGGTCTTGCAGTGGCTGATGTTCCAAATGGGCGGCTTCGGACCGATGCTGGGACAGAATCACCACTTTCGCTTATACGCCCCCGAGAAGATTGATTACGCGATTGCGCGCTATACCAACGAAGCAAAGCGTCTTTATGGGGTGCTTGATCGGCAGTTAGCCGATAATCCTTATGTTGCTGGTAATCAATACACCATTGCCGATATTGCCATCTTTCCATGGGCGAATCGCTGGGAAAAACAAGGGATTGATATTACTGAATTTCCACACTTCAAACGCTGGTTTGAAGCAGTCGGTGAGCGGCCCGCTGTTCAGCGCGGCATGCAGGTGCTGACCGACTTACGCAAATCCAGTTTTGATGCAACCGCAAATGAGTTATTGTTTGGCGCCTCGCAGTATAAGAAGCGCTGAGCAACGAGCTTGAACTAAATTGAATACGCTTTACACCACGAAGGAAGTAGCATGAAAATTAAATCGGTTGGCGTCATTGGCGCCGGCACCATGGGCAATGGCATTGCTCAAGTTTGCGCATTGGCAGGGCTCGATGTTGTTATGGTGGATCTTGATGACGCCGCTGTTGAGCGCGGCTTTACGCAAATCAAGCGTAGCCTTGAGCGCATGCTTAAAAAAGAGACCTTAAGCAACGAGCAAAAAGAAAATGCTTTACAGCGCATTAAAGGCAGCACAGCCTATGCTGATTTAAAAGGCCTATCGCTGGTCATTGAGGCAGCCACTGAAAACCAAGCCATCAAAGAAAAAATACTCAAGCAAATTGATGACACCGTCGGTAAAGAAACCATCATTGCTACCAATACCTCCTCGCTCTCGATTACCAAGCTGGCTGCGCTTAACTCTTTACCCGAGCGCTTTATTGGCATGCACTTTTTTAATCCGCCGCCACTCATGGCATTGGTTGAAGTCATTCGCGGCCTGCAAACCAGCGATGAGACCCATGCTGCCATCATTGCCATGGCAAAAGCGATTGGTAAGGAACCCATCACCGTCAAAAATAGTCCTGGCTTTGTGGTCAATCGCATTTTGTTACCGATGATTAATGAAGCCTTCTTTGTGCTCTCTGAGGGGCTTGCTAGCCCAGAAGACATTGATGCCGGCATGAAGCTTGGCTGCAATCAGCCAATTGGCCCACTTGCACTGGCTGACCTAATTGGCCTTGATACCTGCCTGGCGATTATGGAAGTGTATTTTGATAACTTTAATGATTCAAAATACCGGGCTTGCCCCTTGCTCCGTGAAATGGTTGCGGCTGGGTATTTAGGTCGCAAGACGGGATGCGGTGTTTATCACTACGATGCTTAAGTAATGCCAGCCATTACTGCGCTACCTCCGATTGTTCGTGTTTTAGGATACGGCGGTTTAATTCCTTTTATTGTTTGTGCTGTTTTGGTGCAAGTGGCGCCATCCCCATTTGATTTTGTCAGTGCGGAATCGCTTGCCGCCTATGGCGCCGTGATCTGCTCCTTTTTGGGTGCAATTCATTGGGGTGCTAATTTTCGGCAACTCGGTAATGATGCCGATAGCCTCAACTTAGCTAAGATCGGCGATGTGGGTGGCTCGCGTTGGTTTGAGCGCAATGCTTGGATCTGGGGTGTTATTCCTTCCTTAGTTGCATGGCTGGCCCTGCATGTCTACATACCCGTCGGTTTATTGATGCTGGCTGCCATGCTCTTGGTTCAGCGCGGCATCGATCAAAACACCTACCGCTACTACTTCAGTAGCGATGCTGCACATGCCGAGCTTATGCGCATGCGCACTCGCCTAACTGTGATTGCATCCCTTTGCCTGGCTTGGGCTGCTTTGGTCATGCTTGTGACCATGACGTGATGCGCACTCAATTACCGATGGATTGCGATGAGCGATTTATTTGAAACAAAGCCGCCCCCACCGCTAGCAGAAGCATTGCGTCCCAAATCGATTGGGGAGGTGATTGGTCAAACGCATCTGCTGGCCCAAGGCAAACCCCTTCAACTTGCGTTTGCTTCTGGTAAACCGCATTCGATGATTTTGTGGGGTCCGCCTGGCGTAGGTAAGACGACCTTGGCACGCCTTTCTGCGCTCGCCTTTGATCGCGAGTTTATTGCGATCTCCGCAGTGCTGGCTGGTGTAAAAGAAATTCGGGAAGCAATCGAACGAGCACAGCAGAGTAACAATCAATACGGTAAGCAAACCATCTTGTTTGTCGATGAAATCCACCGCTTTAATAAAAGCCAACAAGATGCACTATTGCCACACGTAGAGTCCGGCCTTTTTACCTTCATTGGCGCTACGACTGAAAATCCATCCTTTGAGGTGAACTCTGCCCTGCTCTCCAGAGCCCAAGTCTACGTATTGACATCCCTCAATACCGCAGAGCTCCATACGTTATTTCAGCGCGCGCGGAACTATGCGATGCCCGATATTGAATTTGACACTGCTGCAATCAATGCGATTACCGCCAATGCCGATGGCGATGCGCGCCGTTTACTCAATATAGTTGAGCAAATTCGGAACGCCATTTCGATTCCAGGTTCTAAAACCACGACTGTTGATCAAGCCTTTGTTGAAAACGCATTGACCACCAACGGCCGACGCTTTGATAAAGGCGGCGATCAGTTTTATGACCAAATATCGGCCCTGCATAAATCGGTTCGTGGCTCCAACCCCGATGCAGCTTTATATTGGCTATGCCGCATGCTCGATGGTGGAGTCGACCCACGTTACCTCGCGCGTCGAATCATACGTATGGCATGGGAAGACATCGGCTTAGCCGACCCGAGGGCAATCCAACTGGCAAACGATGCAGCACAAACCTATGAACGACTCGGATCGCCTGAAGGCGAACTAGCCTTAGGCCAGGCAACGGTCTATTTAGCCGTTGCGGCAAAAAGCAATGCGAGTTATGTGGCGTTTAACCAAGCGCGTGCTTTTGCTGCGACCGATCAAAGCCGCAGCGTGCCCAATCATTTACGCAATGCACCCACGAAGCTCATGCATGAATTAGGCCATGGCAAAGACTATCGCTATGCCCACGACGAACCCTATGGCTATGCCGCAGGTGAATCCTACTTACCTGAGGGCATGGCTGAACCGGGCTGGTATCGGCCGGTGGAACGCGGACTGGAAACGCAGATTGCGGAGCGCATGGCCTTTTTACGCGCTTTAGATGAGGCAGAAAAAAAGTGAAGGCGCGTTTTTATTTCGACATCATTTCCCCATTCTCGTATTTTTATGTGAAGTTACGGCATCGCCTTGAGCCCCGATTACAGATTGAACCGGTGCCAGTTCTGCTCGGCGGTTTATTGCGCGCTGCGCACAATCATGGCCCAGGGGAAATTGCCGCAAAACGACCTTACACCTATCAGTTTTGTGTGTGGCAAGCTGAAAAGTTAGGTATTCCGTTTCGGTTTCCGGAGCATCACCCTTTCATCACGGTCGCTGCCCAGCGTCTGCTCGCTCAAGAGCGAGCCGACTGGACCATGGTCGAGCGCGCATTTGAGTTTGTTTGGGTCATGGGCAAGGACCCTAATCTTCACTGGTCTGATTTTTGTAGCCATCTACACCTAGATGCCGATACGCCTCGCCCCGACAGTCCAGCAAGCAAAGCCGCCTTGACTGCTAATACGCAAGAAGCCCTTGACCGAGGCGCCTTTGGTGTGCCAGCGCTTGCCATTGGTGAGCGTATTTTTTGGGGTGTGGATGCAATCGATTGGGTCAGCGACTACCTGGACCGCCCAACCATGTTTGAGGAAGCACCCTATCGCACAGCGAGCATGGTACCCAATGGGCTAGCGCCCACCACAGCCTAAGCAGCACGCAATACAATGGTGGTAATTCATCTTCCAATCATCTTGATTATTTAAATAGGAATAGCCATGCATACTTCTTTAATGCGTTTTTACCGAACATGGATTGCCGCTGTAGTTGGTGTGCTGGTTTTTGGGGTTGGAGCTGTGCATGCCGAACCACGGGTGGAATTCAAAACCAATCAAGGCAGCTTTGTGGTTGACCTTGATTCAGCAAAGGCGCCCAAAACCGTCGATAACTTTTTAAAGTACGTGCAAAGCGGTTTTTACAATGGCACCATATTTCATCGTGTGATTGATGGCTTTATGATTCAAGGCGGGGGCTTCACGCCCGATTTGAATCAAAAACCAACCAATGCGCCTGTTGTATCGGAAGCCCAGAACGGATTGAAGAATCAGACCTACACCATTGCAATGGCCAGAACTTCGGATCCAGATTCAGCAACTGCCCAGTTTTATATTAATGTCCGTGATAACCAAAGTTTGGATTTCCCCAATGCCATGGGCAGCGGCTATACCGTCTTTGGTAAGGTAATCTCGGGCACGCAAACCATTGACCGCATTCGCAAGATTCCAACCATGGTCTCGCCAGCACCTAAGTTTGGTCGCATGGCCGACGTACCAACTAGCGCCGTCATTATTGAATCTGCCACTGTTCTCAAGTAATTCGGGCTGCAATCGAGGCTAGCGATGATTCTGCTGGACGATGTCGAGAGCAGTGCAGCTAAGCGCACGAGCCGCCTATATCAAGATCCCATCGCCCATTGGGCGGCATCCACTCCTGCCCAAATCGATGCCTGTTTTACTCATATTGAGTCAGCACTCCAAGCAGGTCAATATGTAGTGTGCTTGGTTGCCTATGAGTATGGTCAAAGTATTCATCGGCTACCCACTGCATATGCTTCCGCTACGCCTGATACCAAAGCCGTCCCACTCATTCAAGCGTGGGCATTTGATCAAACGACCAAGCTTTCTAAAGAAGAAGTCGATGCTTGGCTTAACGCACAGCTTAATCAATTGAATGCAGATGAACGCATCAGCGGCGTCGCATCGTACGCCGAATCAATCACCCAAAACCAATTTCAAACTGATGTCGAGCGCATCCAGGAATGGATTCGGTGCGGTGATACCTATCAAATTAACCACACGTATCGCATCCAGGGTGAGGTCTATGGCGACCCCCTCGCCCTCTATGCACGCCTGCGGGTAAGGCAGCCGGGTCGGTATGGCGCATTGATGCAGGAAGGTAACACCACCCTACTGTCGCAATCGCCTGAGCTGTTTGTCGAGCGTGCGGGAGATCGCCTGAGAGCTATGCCAATGAAGGGCACGGCTAGCGCTCAAACAGATAGTGCGGCGCAATTGGCGAATGACCCTAAAAACCGAGCAGAAAACATCATGATCGTTGATTTATTACGCAACGACCTGAACCGGATTGCCTTGCCGGGCAGCGTAACGGTTCCCGATTTGTTTCATGTTGCGCAGCACGGTAATGTCTTGCAAATGACATCCACCGTCGAAGCAAAAGCAAGACCCAATTTATCCCTGCGCACGGTGCTCGATGCCGTTTTTCCTTGTGGATCGGTCACGGGTGCACCAAAAAAACGTAGCATGGAAATTATTCAAGCACTGGAACCCAGTCCACGTGGCTACTACTGTGGCGCATTAGGCTGGCTTGATCCCAATGGGGATTTTGCCTTTAGTGTGCCGATTCGTACACTGACCTTGAACCCAGGCTCGACTTCACACCCAAGGCATTTCACCTTGGGGATTGGTGCTGGTATTACGATTGATTCTGACCCTAAAGAAGAGTGGCAGGAATGCCAAATTAAATCTGCTTTCGTCACGGAATTGCCGGGTGAGCTGGGTCTTTTTGAAACCATTCGAGTTGAAGACGGTAAACCACTTCGGTACACAGCCCATCTAAAACGCCTCGAACACTCTGCACGCGCACTGCGCATTCCATTCACATGTTCACAAATTGATGATGCAGTGGATCATGCATGCAAGGCAATCCAAAGTCCATTACCCCATCGCTTACGCATCGACTTATCTGCTGACGGCAATGCCACCGTACTGGTTAGGCCCCTAGAGCCAATTGCCAATGAAGTCATTGTATTTTGGGCGCACGACGTCTTGCCAAATGCACAACAGGCCATAATGCAATCGGGTAATGTACTTTTGGCGCATAAAGTAAATCAGCGATCTACCTATGATTTAGCATGGAATGCGGCCCTAGCTCGGGGTGGCTTTGATGCCATTTTCTTAAATGAGGCTGGTTTAGTTACGGAAGGAGGTCGTAGCTCGATCTTTATTCAGCCTGCGGGATCGGAACAATGGCTAACGCCACCACTGTCTGCAGGGGTACTTCCGGGTATCCTGCGCCAAAGCCTGCTCAATGACCCCACGTGGCAAGCCCGCGAAACGAATTTCAAGAGGGATGATGTGATTGCTGCCAAACGCATCGCAGTTTGCAATGCTCTACGCGGCGCCCTGCCCGCTGTGCTGAAAGCGGGATAATTCCAATATGAAATCTTTTCCCATGCAATATTGCTCCAGATGTGGCTCCACAGTCACACTACGGATTCCTGCAGACGATACGCGCGAGCGCCATGTATGCAATGGCTGCGCCACGGTACATTATTTAAATCCGCGCAATGTGGTGGGCACCATTCCAGTCTGGGGCGAGCAAGTCTTGCTTTGCCGTAGAGCGATCCAACCCCGCCATGGATTTTGGACTCTGCCAGCTGGCTTTATGGAAATCGGTGAGAGCACAGTGCATGGCGCCGCTCGCGAAACCCTAGAAGAAGCAGGCGCCCATGTGCAAGTGGGGCCACTCTTTTCTTTAATCAATGTGCCGCACGTTGAGCAAGTCCATTTGTTTTACCTGGCTAGCTTACCTACGCCCGAGTTTTCAGCTGGCGAAGAGAGCCTAGAAGTGGCGCTCTTTTATGAACATGAGATTCCATGGTCTGAACTAGCCTTTCCGACCACCAAACAAACGCTGGAGTGGTTTTTCTTAGACCGCAATGCGGGACGTCTTCAAGTTGGTACGGATGTTGTTGTTCGCTCCCGCGATATTTTGCCCTCTGAAACCATTTGAGTTATGAGTCAAATTGCGTGGCTGGGGCCCGATGACGCCTTTCCAGATCCAGTAGTCACTCCCGATCCTGATCCTGAAGTCTTAGGTCTCTTTGCCGTCAGTGAGCGCATTTATGCCGGGCAACTCGAATCCGCCTATCGGCTTGGTCTCTTTCCGTGGTACTCGGATAATCAACCGGTTTTATGGTGGTCGCCAGACCCCCGAATGGTGCTAGAACCAGCTAATTTCAAGGTTAGCCCTTCGCTCCAAAAAACCATACGGCATTTTTATCACGATCCCGAATGCCATTTCGCTGTCGATGGTGATTTTGGTGCCATCATGCGGGCTTGCGCCCTTACGCCACGCAAAGATCAAGACGGCACTTGGATCACCCATGAAATCGTCGATGCTTATAGCCAGCTGCACGAACGTGGCCTTGCCCACAGCATTGCAGTGATGCAAGGCACGCATTTAGTCGGCGGTTTGTACTGCGTGGCTATAGGCGGCATGGTATTCGGTGAATCGATGTTTAGTCGCCAAAAAGACGGCTCTAAGCTGGCATTAGCCGCTCTCTGCGCTTGGTGCTACGATAATAAAGTGCCCATGATTGACTGCCAACAAGAAACCGCCCATCTCCGCTCCCTTGGTGCTAGTGCCATTCCCCGCGCGCAATTTTTATCGACCGCGCGGCGCGCGTTAAATGGAAAGCAGTTACCGAAGGCTTGGAATATGGATAAGTCGGCACTGGAGCGTTGGTTATGAGCCAGATCAATGAACTGCCGATTAATGCGCTGCAGTTTTATGCAACGGCCTCCTATACCTGCAGTTACTTGCCACTGCAAACAGCTCGATCGCAAGTGGCTACGCCATCCCATTTAGTACACAGCCATTTGTATGGTGATTTAGTCAATGCAGGCTTTCGGCGTAGCGGGCTTTTTACCTACAGGCCTTATTGCGATCATTGCAGGGCATGCATTGCAACGCGTATACCCGTAGAGCGCTTTACGCCTAACCGCAGTCAAAAGCGTGCTTTTCAGCAGCATGCCGATTTACAAACCCATGTTCTTCACTTGAACTACACGGACGAACATTACGCCTTGTATCGAGACTATCAAGAACAACGCCACCACGATGGTGAAATGAACCGCGACGATCAAGAGCAGTACACGCAATTTTTATTGCAGAGCCGCGTAAACTCGCGGCTAGTTGAGTTTCGGGATGGACCTAAGGGCGCCGAACCAGGCCGCCTACGCATGGTCAGCATCATCGATATTTTAGAGGCGGGGATTTCATCGGTGTATACCTTTTACGATACAACGGTAAAACACGCTAGCTTCGGTACATACAGTATTTTGTGGCAAATAGAGCAAGTCAGGCAACTGAAACGGCCGTACCTGTATCTAGGCTATTACATTGAAGCAAGCCAGAAGATGGCCTACAAATCGAAATTTAAGCCGATCGAAGGCCTCATTGATAATCGTTGGCAAGCCTTGCTTACGGGATAATTAGCTCCATGTCTGCTTACTCGTTTTTACGTCCCGGCCTCTTTTGCCTTGATCCAGAGCAGGCCCATAATCTTGCTCTCGGCAGCATGGATCGGGCGCATGCACTTGGCTTACTGTCCCCCTTCGTACCCAAGCCGGTTCTCGACCCCTACTCCTTATGTGGCCTACCACTGCGCAATCGGGTTGGTTTGGCTGCGGGCCTGGATAAAGACGGCAAACACATTGATGCGCTTGCTGCATTGGGTTTTGGTTTTTTAGAAATCGGTACGGTAACGCCATTGCCACAGCCCGGTAATCCAAAGCCGAGAATGTTTCGCTTGAGTCAAGCAGACGCGATCATTAATCGCATGGGCTTTAATAACGATGGCGTAGATGCCTGTGTTGCACGGGTGAAGGCCTCGCAATATTGGCAGTCCGGCGGCATTATTGGATTGAACATAGGCAAGAATGCCACCACCCCCATTGAGCGTGCCGCGGATGACTACCTTATCGCACTGCAAAAGGTCTACGCTATTTCCGCCTACATTACAGTCAACATCTCATCACCCAACACAAAAAATTTGCGGGATTTGCAAGGCGAAGTGATGCTGCGATCGCTGTTGAGTGCCATCCAGACCACGCGCACTGCCTTAAGTGATAAGTATGGTATGCGCAAGCCCCTCTTTTTAAAAATTGCACCGGACCTAAACCAGGCTGACATTCGCTTGATCGCTGACCTCCTGCTGGAATTTGAAATGGATGCCGTAATTGCAACCAACACCACCATTGAGCGAGACTCCGTCGCCCATTTAGAACACGGCAATGAAGCAGGCGGTTTATCAGGAGCGCCAGTTCGGGATTTGTCCAATGCCGTTATTCAGGCACTCAAGCAGCATCTAGGTGAGCGTATACCCATCATCGGCGTTGGCGGCATTCTTTCTGGGGCTGATGCCCAAGAAAAAATACGCTCAGGGGCGAGTCTGGTTCAGGTATACAGTGGACTTATCTACAAGGGCCCTGAATTAGTGCAGGAATGTGCCCTTGCCCTCGCTAAGGGGGCTTAATTGCAGCGCAGCCCTTCGGTAATGGGTTTTCACATTGTGCAATTGACCAAAGAATGGCTACAATGAGGTCATGGAAACCCCCAAAGTTGCAAAAATGGCTAAAGCCCCTGGTGAAGTAGGAAAAACTGCCATCCAAGTGGTCGAGCGCATGATGAATTTACTCGATGCGCTGGCTAAGCACGAGGACGCCTGTAGCCTCAAAATTTTGGCAGAACAAACAGCACTACACCCTTCAACCGCCCACCGCATACTCAATGATATGGTGGCCTGTAGGTTAGTTGAGCGTGGCGATGGTGGTACGTATCGGCTAGGCTTGCGTTTACTTGAGTTAGGTAATTTGGTGAAGGCAAGACTTTCGGTTCGCGAAGCAGCACAAGCGCCAATGCGCGTCCTCCATAAGTTAACCGGAGAGACCATCAACCTATCCGTACGCCAAGGGGATGAGATTGTGTACGTTGATCGGGCCTACAGCGAACGCTCTGGTATGCAAGTGGTTCGCGCCATTGGTGGACGAGCGCCACTCCACCTGACATCGGTGGGTAAGCTATTTTTAGCAAGCGATGATTCAACTAAGGTGCGGACTTACGCTACCCGCACAGGCTTAGCAGGACACACGCGCAACAGCATTACGGATTTGCGCAAACTCGAGAGCGAATTAGCTAAAGTGAATCAGTCCGGGCACGCCAGCGATGATGAAGAGTTGGAACTTGGTGTTAGCTGCCTGGCCGCGGGCATTTTGGATGATACGGGCAAGCTCGTTGCTGGACTATCCCTCAGCGCGCCTACCGACCGTATTCAGGCGGAATGGCTCAAGGCCCTGCAGGATACTGCATTGCAAATCTCAAAAGGCCTCGGCTTTACTACCAAATAAGGCCGTAACAAGCGAGATTACATCAAGCGACGCAGCGGGCGAATATCGCTCGGGTCTATTTGCTGATACCAATCCTTAACCCGAACCGCATCGGCAAAGCGAGATTGGGTACCCACAGAGTCTAAAAAGACCAATAGGAGCGGCGAACCATTGATGTTAGCTTGCATCACCAAGCATTTGCCAGCAGCGCTGATAAAGCCAGTTTTCTGTAAACCGATGTCCATATCGCCTGAACGCACTAAGCGATTGGTATTTAAAAAAGTCTGTTGGCGATTATTAATCGTCATCGTTAAGTCCGGCCAAGTCGAGTATTCACGAATTGCTTTGTACTGGTAAGAGGCGCTCACCATTCTGGCTAAGTCATCTGCACTGGCAACGTTATTACTAGATAAACCGCTGGGATCAGCAAAACGGGAGTTGCGCATACCTAAATCCTGCGCCTTTTGATTCATGGCGACCACAAAAGCAGAAACACCCCCCGGATAATTTCTGCCAAGGGTATAGGCAGCTCTATTCTCCGAGGCCATGAGTGAGAGCAGCATAGCCTCCCGCCGAGTCAGTGAAGTGCCAGTAGCAAGGCGTGATTTACCGTAGCTGCGGGCGTCCTCGGCATTAATCTGAATTGACTCATCCATCGGTAGATCCGCATCCAGCACCACCATGGCAGCCATAAGTTTGGTGATGGATGCAATCGGGAGGCTAACTCCGGTATTTTTTTCAAACAGCACATCGTTGGTTTCTTGATTAACTACCATGGCAACGCTTGATTTAAGGCTGAGGTCATCGTACTGCCCACGTAAACCCATCGCAGTAGCAAAAGAAGGCCGAGCGCCTGTAGCTGCGTTATTGGCAGGCCGCGTTACGGTAACGCGCACATCTTTGGTTTTCTTTGCAGCATTGGAATTACCGCCCTTCTTGGCCGCATTTGCGTTGGCTGTATTGCTTGCTTTGCCTGCCTGCCCTGGTTTTGTGGTCTTGCTACTAGCGCTATTGCTACTGCCTTTGGTATTACCTTTTGTGTTGCTTTGTTTTTGTGCCAATGATTTATTGGACGACTGATTGGGCTTAGTCTTGTCTTTGGATGCGGACTGTTTTTGATTGTTACTGTTGGATTGAGCAATTGCAGAGTCGGGTGAATAAGAGACCGCAATTAGGGTCACGAACAAGGCCAAACTAATCTGGCTTTTAAATCCCATACAACACAACCTTTTAAGCAAAACAATACATCCTATGATAATAAACTTTGCGGCCTTTAGGGTAATTTATTCGCGTGTTTTTTGATTGACCAGTACAACGGCGCCCATCGTCAACACAATTCCGGCTGCCATCATCCAGGTCAGTGGTTCATCAAACAAAAGCCAAGCCATGATTGCGGTAGTGGGCGGCGTGAGATATAAGAGGCTCGTTACCTTGGTAGCTGCCCCTTTACGAATCATCAGGAACAGCAAACTAACGGAGCCAAGCGATATGGGAAAAATAGCCCACAGTATTGCGATAATCACTGGGGTATTCCAAACCATCGTGCCTTCCTCAAATAAAACCATGCATACGAACGATAAGAGCAAAGCAATACTAAATTGAATCAATGATCCGGAGCGCAAATCAAATACAGGGCAGTATTTCTTTTGATATAGCGTACCAAATGTTATCGACAGGAGTGCTAGGGCTGCGAGGACGTAACTTGCAACCGGAATGGGTACGAAATTCATTTTCTCGGCAACCACAAGGCCAACTCCAGTTATGCCTAGTAGCAAGCCAAACCACTGGCGGGGTGAGACGTGTTCGGAAACCCAGGCCGCAAACCAGGCTGTGATAATCGGCTGTAAACCAACAATTAGGGCCACTAGTCCTGCAGTCATGCCCAAGCGAACCGCGGACCAGACTCCCATTAAGTAACCAAACTGCAACAACATCCCGGCGATCAATAAATGGCCAAGCTGAGATTGGTTTGGCCATGAGCTCGGGCGCCATACCAAACTGAGTGCGCCCATTGCCAATAAGATCCCCACATAACGCCAAAACAAAAAGGTAGCTGGTTCAACATAGGGCATCGCCAGCTTGGCAATGATGAACCCAGTACTCCACAGAAAAACGAAAACGGGTGCAATTGCCCATTCAAACCTTAATGCCATATTTCCATTTACCCATTGTGTTTTTTATTCTGGGCTAATTTTAGTCCCTCGATTCACGATGTTATTTATTTCATTTTTTACTTTATTTCTATCGATTAAGTCATTGTTTTTATGGTTTATTTAGTGGAAACGGTATTAATTTGAAAATTAATTGTGCATTGCAACAAAAAGACTTCTATAATGTAAGTTGATATAAATAAATAATAGCCGCATAGTGAATAAAACCCCCATTGGAGACTACTCATGAACTTGACACCTGAACAATTAGCAGCTGCACAAAAAGCCAATTTAGAAACCTTAACCGGCATTACCAACCAAGCCTTGCATAGCATTGAAAAATTGGTAGAGCTCAATATGCACATTGCTAAAGCCAGCTTAAGCGACAGCATGAATAATGCAAAAAAAGCACTCGAGATCAAAGACATTCAGCAGTTGATGGCGCATCAAGCGCAAGCTGTTCAGCCAATGGCTGAAAAGATGATGGCCTATAGCCGCCATTTGTACGACTTAGCCAATGACACCCAAGCAGGCTTTAGCAAAACCACTGAAAAAGAAATCCAAGCCAGCCAAAAGAAGATGAATGCCATGGTTGAGGACTGGAGCAAAAATGCCCCTGCCGGTTCTGAAGCAGCTGTTGCTGCCATGAAGCAAGCCATTGCCTCCGCTAGCTCCATTTACGAGACCAGCCAAAAAGCAATGAAGCAGGCTTTGGATGTTGCTCAAAACAACTTAAACAGTGCGACCGATACGGTTTTGAAGGCAACTGAAAAAGCCAGCAAGTCCGTTAAGCGTTAATTCCTTAACAGCAAATTTAAAAAATCCCCCTGTCGGTCAAATCGGCAGGGGATTTTTCTTATCCAAATCAAACACACTTAACTACAGGCAATAAAAGACTTACTTTTTCCGAACGGGCGGCAGATCAGTGCAATGTCCGTGTGCTGCTTCAGCTGCCAAACCAACAGACTCGCCCAGCGTTGGATGTGGATGGATAGTCTTACCCATATCAATGGCGTCGGCCCCCATCTCAATGGCAAGGCATACCTCACCAATTAAATCACCGGCATGGGTACCAACAATACCGCCACCAATAATGCGGTGGGTCTTGGCATCAAACAACAGCTTGGTAAATCCTTCGTCTCGGCCATTGGCTATGGCCCGGCCACTGGCCGCCCATGGGAAGAGTCCTTTTTCATAGGCAATGCCTTGGGCTTTGCACTGCTCTTCCGTAAGGCCTGCCCATGCTACCTCAGGATCGGTATAAGCAACCGATGGAATTTGCTTCGCATCAAAAAAGGATTTTTGCCCTGCGGCAGCTTCGGCCGCAACGTGACCCTCGTGCACCGCTTTGTGCGCGAGCATCGGCTGACCCACTATGTCGCCAATGGCATAAATGTGCGCTACATTCGTGCGCATTTGCTGATCGACTGCAATAAAGCCGCGGTCATCTACCGCAACACCAGCATTACCGGCTTCAATTTTTTTGCCATTCGGTGAGCGCCCTACCGCAACCAGCACAAGGTCATAGACCTGCGGATCCGCTGGCGCAGCATCCCCATCAAAGGCCACATGAATGCCATCGGGCTTTGCTTCTGCCTTTGCGGCGCGTGTCTTAAGCATGATCTTAGCAAAGCGCCCTGCATTGTGCTTTTCCCAGACCTTCTCCAAATCGCGATCAGCCCCTGCCATAAGCCCATCGAGCATTTCTGCGATGTCGATTTTAGTACCCAGCGAACTATAAACCGTCGCCATCTCTAAACCAATAATTCCGCCGCCAATAACCAACATGCGCTTTGGAATGTTCTTAAGTAAGAGTGCGCCCGTGCTATCAACAACGCGCGGATCGTCCGGCAAAAATGGCAATTTGATTGGCTGACTACCTGCCGCAATAATCACCTTCTGAAAGCGAATGACCTCTTTCTGACCACTGAGGTCTTGACCCGAGCCTGTGGTTATATTGACCTCAACGTGGTGCGCATCAATAAAGCGACCTAAACCACGTACGACATTTACTTTACGTGCTTTAGCCATACCAGCAAGGCCACCAGTAAGCTTAGCAATCACGCCGTCCTTGTAGGCACGTAACTGATCGATATCGATCTTAAGCTCACCAAAGCTAATGCCATGCTTTGACATGGTTTTGGCTTCATCCATCACCGCGGCGGTATGCAAAAGTGCTTTCGACGGAATGCAGCCTACGTTTAAGCAAACACCACCCAGGCTTGGGTAGCGCTCTAACAAAATCGTGTTGAGCCCCAAATCAGCCGCACGAAAAGCAGCACTATAGCCACCAGGGCCTGCGCCAAAAACAAGCAGCTCACACTCGTGATCGACCTTGCCTTGAAAAGCCGTTGCCGCACCAACAACTGCAGCGGGTGCAGTACTTGCCATTGGCGCAGCAGCGGGACTCGGTGCAGGGATTGGGGTAGCAGTTGCGCTTGCTTTAGGTGCTGCAGCCATATCCAGTTCAATTTCAGCAATGATGCTGCCTTTTTTAACCTTGTCATCTACCTTGACTGCAATGCTTGTAATGATCCCTGCCGCATCGGCCGGGACTTCCATGGTGGCTTTATCGGATTCGAGCACCAAGAGTGGCTGCTCTTTTTCAACCCGATCGCCTACCTTCACCAGCACCTCAATAACGGGCACGTCGTCGTAATCGCCAATATCCGGAACTAAAATCTGTTGCTTGGTCATGGTGATTCCTTTTATAGTGCCGCGCGGCGGAAATCAGCCAAGAGCTGGGCAATGTAAACGGTGAATCGCGTAGCCGAAGCACCATCAATCACGCGGTGGTCTGCCGTCAGTGACAGCGGGCAAATTAAGCGCGGCATAAATTGTTTACCATCCCAGACGGGCTTCATCGCCGCTTTACTAACGCCCAAGATTGCAACTTCAGGGGCATTAATAATCGGTGAAAAATAAGTACCGCCAATGCCGCCCAGCGAGGAAATAGTGAAGCTAGCACCCTGCATTTGATCTGGCTTTAGTTTGCCCTCACGCGCTAAGGCAGCAAGCTCACCGGTTTCACGGGCAATCTCGTTAATTCCTTTTTGATCTGCATTGCGAATCACAGGAACCACCAAACCATTTGGAGTATCGGCAGCAAAGGCAATGTGAAAGTATTTTTTGAGAACGAGATCATCGCCATCGAGGGAGCTATTGAACTCAGGGTACTTTTTCAAGGCAGCAACAGCAGCCTTAATCATGAATGCCAACATCGTGATCTTGTTACCCTGCTTTTCATTCTCTTTATTGGTCGAGACGCGGAATGCCTCCAGCTCGGTAATGTCCGCATCTTCATGGTACGTCACCGCTGGAATCATGACCCAGTTGCGCGCTAAATTGGCTGCAGATAGCTTTTTAATACGCGATAAAGGTTGGCGCTCAATAGCACCAAACTTCGTAAAATCAACCGTCGGCCATGGCAATAAATCAAGGCCGCCCATATTGCCAATGGATTTTTGACTAGTACTGGGCGCTGCGCCACCCATCACGCCCTTAACAAAGGCTTGGACGTCCTCTTGGGTGATGCGACCTTTAGGGCCAGATCCCTTAACGTGGCCAATCTGTACACCCAGTTCCCGTGCATATTTACGTACCGTAGGGCTCGCATGACTAAAGTCGTTTCCGGTATCCGTTGTAACCGCTTGTGCGGCAGGAGTAGCCACTACTGGAGCCGGAGCTACCGTTGGGGCTGGGGTAGGAATAGATATCGCAGCCACCGGTGGAGCCGCCTTCGGAAACTCTGCAGGTGCTACGTTTTCTATTGGAGCCGAGGCAGCAGCGGCATCACTGGATTCCAGTACCAAAACCAGCGCGCCTTCGGATATAGAGTCGCCAACTTTTACTCGGACCTCCTTAACAACACCGGCATGCGATGAGGGAACATCCATCGTCGCCTTATCGGATTCTAAGGTGACGACCGATTGTTCTTTTTCAATCACATCCCCGACTTTGACCAAAACCTCAATCACAGGGACATCGCTGTAGTCCCCGATATCGGGAACGTGAATTTCGATTAATTTACTCATAGTCTGGGATGTCGTTTTCGGATTAAGAAATCATCGGATTGGGTTTTTTAACATTGATGTTGTATTTAGCGATCGCTTCAGCAATTTTCTGGCGCTCTATTTTTCCATCATCAGCTAAGGCTTTGAGTGCGGTCAATACAACCCAACGGCAATCGACTTCAAAGAAGTCACGCAGTTTTTCACGGGTATCAGAACGACCAAAACC
>CAMDKY010000038.1 GCA_945901245.1 Polynucleobacter meluiroseus
GATTACTTGCAGCTGATGAGCGGTAGTGGCGGATCGACTTCTGAAAACCGTGCTACAGAAATCTCGGAGATCTCGCGCTCATTGAAATCGCTTGCGAAAGAGTTGCAGTGTCCGGTAGTCGCACTGTCGCAGTTAAATCGCGGCCTAGAGCAGCGTCCAAACAAACGCCCCATCATGTCCGACCTGCGTGAATCCGGTGCGATCGAGCAAGACGCCGATTTAATTATGTTTATCTATCGTGATGAGGTCTATCACGCCGATACCACCACCGATAAAGGGATTGCTGAGATCATTATCAGCAAGCAACGTAATGGCCCCATCGGCACCATTCGATTGAGTTGGCAAGGTCCTTATACGAAGTTTGATAACTTGGCGATGGGCTCGCCCGGTTTTTCTTCAGGCGGTTACGAGCCGTTTTAATTTAGCCTTTTTGTCTTCAGAAGCTTATGTCCAACATTGATTTAGCCAAGATTCAAGATCTCATTATTGATACAGCTACGGATGTAGGTATCAAAGTATTGGGCGCCATTGCGCTGTGGGTCATTGGTCGTTGGTTAATCGGCCTTACATTACGTATGGTTCGGGGTGCGCTAGAGCGTCAGCAGATTGACCCTACTGTGGTGCGTTATGTTGGTTCGATTGTAAGCGTTACCTTAAATATCTTGCTGGTAGTTGGCATTCTGGGCTACTTCGGAATCCAGACCACCACCTTTGCCGCTTTGTTTGCTACCGCAGGTATTGCGATTGGCGCCGCTTGGGCAGGGCTTCTTTCTAATTTTGCAGCAGGTGTTTTCTTAATTGTTCTGCGCCCATTTAAAGTAGGTGATTTTGTCATTGCTGGCGGCGTGAATGGAACCGTAAAAGAAATTGGTCTATTTTCATCGACCATTAGTACGCCGGATAACGTGTCAACGATGGTTGGTAATAGCAAGATCTTAGGCGATACGATCCAAAACTTTAGTAATACAGCCTATCGTCGAGTGGACTTGAAATGCCAATTACCAAATTCAGTAAATCACGATGCTGCCATTACTTTATTGAAGCAACGGATTGGCGCTATTCCCAATGTCCTTGCCGCACCACCAGTTGAGGTGAGTATTTTGGAAGTGACTCCATCTGGACCCGTCTTGGCGGTTCGCCCTTACTGTAGCAATGATCACTATTGGCAGGTATATTTCGATACCAATGCTGTTCTGAATACCTTGCTTGTTTCGAACGCGGCCTGAGCCCAGTTAATTACGGTTTTGTATTGGCAATTCGGCGCGCTTCGGTGTAACGGGCTGCCCAATACGGGCTTGTCATTTGATCTAAGCGTACCGTCCCGCCTTTGCTGGGGGCATGCACAAAACGACCGTGCCCCACATAAATTCCGGCATGGGAATAGCGCTCCCCAGTGGTGTTGAAAAATACCAAATCACCGGGAGCCGGAGCATCATTCTGAACACTTTGGCCAGCACGGCTCATTTCCTGAACTGTGCGTGGCAGCTTAATACCCGCAGCATTGTTATAGACATAGACAATGAGGCCACTGCAATCAAAGCCGCCTGCAGGGGTGTTGCCGCCAAAACGATAGGGCACTCCCACTAGGCCCATAGCGGCAATGGAAATTCCCTCTGTACCAACGCTGGTGTCTTCCTTAAATTTCGCGATCCTGCTTGGAGGTGATGGTTTACGTGCAGGGGCGCTACATCCAGCGAGGATTAAGCTAGACAATAGTAGGGCAAGACTACTAATACAGGCGCGTCTTGATGCAGTATCAGCGCCTGTATGTTGGTCAATACTAGAGGGCTTCAGCCGCATGGTCTGCTAAACGCGAACGCTCCCCACGCGCTAACGTAATGTGACCACCGTGGCGCCAGCCTTTGAAGCGATCGACTACGTAGGTAAGACCTGAAGAGCCCTCTGTCAGATAGGGAGTATCAATCTGCGCAATATTACCCAGGCAAATAATCTTAGTGCCAGGACCAGCACGTGTGACTAAGGTCTTCATTTGCTTAGGGGTTAAGTTCTGCGCCTCATCAATGATGACAAACTTACTAACAAAGGTTCTGCCGCGCATGAAGTTCATGCTTTTCACTTTAATGCGTGACCGAATGAGTTCCTGCGTAGCAGCACGACCCCATTCACCAGCACCATCTTCATTGCGCTGAAGAACTTCAAGGTTGTCATCAAATGCGCCCATCCAAGGCTGCATCTTTTCTTCTTCGGTTCCGGGCAAAAAGCCAATATCTTCGCCCACTGGAACGGTTGCCCGAGTAATGATGATTTCGTTATAACGCTTGCTATCGAGAACCTGCTCCAGGCCAGCCGCCAATGCCAAGAGGGTTTTACCAGTTCCTGCTTGGCCCAATAGCGTTACGAAATCAACCTCTGGGTTCATAAGTAAGTTAAGGGCAAAATTTTGTTCGCGATTGCGAGCGGTTACGCTCCAGACATTATTTTTTTGATGTGAAAAATCACGCAGCGTTTGCAGTAATGCTGATTTACCATTAATTTCTCGAACTTGTGCATAAAACGGCGTTGAGCCATCGGGGTTTTCTTGGTAAACAAATTGATTGACAAGCATACTCGGTACAAGTGGCCCTGATACCCGATAGAACATCGTGCCACTCTTGGTGTCGGCCCAGCTCTCCATCGATTTACCGTGCTTCGGCCAAAAATCAGCAGGCAAGGTCATCACTCCGGAGTACATCAAATCACGGTCTTCTAGAACCTGATCATTAAAATAATCTTCGGCCGGCAAGCCAAGTGCTCGCGCTTTGATGCGCATATTGATGTCTTTTGATACCAACACTACTTCTTTATCTGGATGCGTTTGTTGCAGTTCGCTAACGACTGCTAGGATGAGGTTGTCACCTTTGCCTTCAGGCAAACCCTCGGGCAGGGCTGTAGTAGTCAATCGCGTCTGAAAAAATAACTTTCCAGATACATCTTGATGACCTAATTTATTAAGTGGGATACCGTCATCTAAGGTGCCGCTGGTACCGGCAATCAATTGGTCTAACGAGCGACTGACGGTGCGGGCATTGCGCGCCACTTCACTCATTCCCTTTTTGTGATTATCTAGCTCCTCTAAGGTCGTCATCGGTAAATACAGATCGTGCTCGTCAAAGCGGAAAAGGGATGCCGGATCATGCATTAATACATTGGTGTCCAAAACAAACAGCGATGGGGGGCCGGTGCGAGTAATGCGTTTTGCTTTGGGCTCCAGTAATGCGTGTTTGTCGCCCTGCCGTGCACGGTGATCAGCTTTGATACGCTCGAGTGCCACTTCAGCAGCAGATAAATCCGCAGGCGCTTCTTCTGCCCATTCGGCGGTCTCGCTTCGGGCTGCAGGAATTTCATTAATTAGGCTATCGACCTCAACCACCTTCATCGGTGCAGGCCGTTTTTTTAAATCCGGCGCATCTTTGCGGTTCAATTTGACTTGATCGGCAATTTGGGTTGGGCTTGGGGGCAAAGGCATTCAGACTCTCCTAATAAAAAAACCGCCAGACAGCATCGAGCGGTTTAGGTCAGCACAACGGGAACAATAAAAGCGGGGAGGGGCGTTGACCATGCTTGCCGTAAATAGGTCAAGCAGAGGGTTGACACGGATCGAGAATCTGTCTCGTCGCCAAAGCTGCATATGCCTTACTTTACCGTATATTTAGGCCAAATCAAGTACCTCGGATGAAAAAAAGCCCCAGATTGGGGCCTTTCAAAGGGGACATAGCGCTTGGCAGAATTAAGGCATATTTATTACAGATCCTGAGCCGCCTTCAGGACCTCATCCACATGACCCGTTACTTTAATTCCGCGCCATTCTTTGGCAAGCCTGCTGTTGACATCGAATAAGAAAGTGCTGCGCTCGACTCCACGAACCTGCTTGCCGTACATGTTCTTCATTTTCATGACGCCAAACAGTTGGCACAGTACTTCTTCTGTATCGGCCACCAGTTCAAAGGGTAGCTCTAATTTTTGCCGGAAATTATCGTGGGATCTGAGGGTATCGCGTGAGACTCCGATTACCAAGGTGTTGGCTTCCGTGAATGCCTCAATGCGATCCCGAAACTCGCCGGACTCAGCTGTGCAGCCTGGCGTCATGTCCTTGGGATAAAAGTACAGTACCAACTTTTTTCCTTGAGCGGCTAATGGCGAAAAAGTCAGTTGGGACGTTGCAGCGACTTCGCACGGCGGAAGGGGTTGACCAATGGCAATTGACATGATTTTTTCCTTTTTTTAAATCAGTTCGCAGGCTGAATCATCAGCTCACCACTACGATTGGGTACTTCACCCCAAGTCAGCGGTAATGTAGCTATTTTATCGAGTTGTTTAGTCGCCGCCCAAGATTGATGTAATTCTCCCATCGTCACTAGGTCATGGCCTTGATCAAGCCACCCAGCCAAAAGGCACTCAAAAGCGGGCAGGAGCTTTTGCCCCTCTAACTCGGCGTGTAGGGTAAATACTTGGTCATTGGGATTGCTTTGCGTGATGGCGAGTATTTTCTTTACCGCGCCTAAGTCGTCCATGCCATCGACCCCGATTAATTCATCGAAGGTGGGCAGGGTAGTGGGGTACTGTACGTGCTTGCTTTTCTCGTGACCAAACGCAATGCGGTAGGGGACAAGATTGGGTAGAGCCCTGCCATCGGAAGAGTAGTGAATGCTCCAGGCATCGAGCTGCTCCAAGGCAGCCTCATTCATTTGCCAGCCGGCAGCGCCGTAGGTTGCGGGCGTATGACCGAAGACTTCGACAAAGCGATTAAAGCTTTTTTCCATCTGGGCTTTTGTCCAAGCTGCATCACGCTTGCGTACGCCGTCTTGCCAGTCCACATGATCCCATGTATGAATTCCCGTTTCATGACCGGCACGATCAATCGCTTGCATTTCACTTGCAGCCTCACGCCCAATATCAGGCCCAGGAAGTAATACGCCATAGAGCAGGGTCTTGATGCCGTAATGCTCCACAACAGAGGTCCTACTAACTTTCTTCAGAAAGCCAGGCCGAAAGACCCGCTTTAAGGCCCAGCCGGTATGGTCCGGCCCCAGGCTAAACAAAAAAGTAGCCTTGATGCCAAGGCGATCAAAAGTACGGCCTAAATTAGGCGTTCCTTCGCGCGTTCCTCGCAGGGTATCGACATCAACCTTGAGGGCAATTTTGGCCATACCTTTTTACTCTTGATCCATTAAGTGGCGGGCTTTTTCAACATCGTGGCGGTAGGCTTCAAAAATATGCTTCAAAGCATCGCTCATGATGGTAGATGGTTTCCAGCCGAGTTCGCTCATCGTGTTATCAATCGCCGGCACGCGGTTTTGCACGTCTTGGTAGCCTACGCCATAATAAGCACCCGAGGTAGTTTCCACAATCTTGACTTGATCTGCTGTCTTGGCGTATTCCGGAATACTACGGGCAATCGCTAGCATTTGATTGGCAAGATCGCGCACAGAGAAGTTATTGGCAGGATTGCCGATATTATAGATTTTGCCGTTAGCGATATCACCTACATTCGCAATGATGCGCATGAGTGCGTCAATGCCATCATCGATATAAGTAAAGGCGCGTTTTTGCTCGCCACCGTCGACCAGGTTAATGGGCTCGCCACGCACAATGTGACCCAAGAACTGGGTAACCACGCGAGATGAGCCCTCCTTGGGCGTGTAGATGCTATCGAGACCAGGGCCAATCCAGTTAAATGGTCTGAATAAAGTAAAGCGCAAGCCTTCCATGCCGTAACCCCAAATCACCCGATCCATTAATTGCTTCGAGCAGGCATAAATCCAGCGGGGTTTATTGATTGGACCATAGACCATATTGGACTGGGCTGGATCAAACTCCGCATCCTCGCACATGCCATAGACTTCCGAGGTCGATGGAAAGACCAAGTGCTTTTTGTATTTAACGGCAGATCGAACAATAGGTAGATTAGCTTCGAAGTCGAGCTCAAATACACGCAGGGGTTGCTGTACATAGGTAGCAGGTGTGGCGATTGCTACCAGCGGCAAGATCACATCGCATTTACGAATGTGGTACTCGACCCATTCGCGATTGATCGTGATGTCACCCTCAAAGAAATGCATGCGGGGATGCGAGACTAAATCACCCAGGCGATCGTTTTGCATGTCCATGCCATAGACATCCCAATCGGTGGTTTCTAAAATGCGTTTGGAGAGGTGGTGACCAATAAATCCATTCACACCCAAAATCAGAACTTTTTTCATAATGCGACCCAGTTACCCGTGTTTTAAATGCATGCCAACTAATTTGCGTTTGCAATTGCTGGCTGCCATGCCATGATTTCAATGACCTGATGATTCCCGCAAATGCCGAATACTCGATTATCAACTACCTGAATACCAGGCCGACCAAGATCGAGGGAGGCTGGTAGCACGGGGTTCAGCTTGGACTTGGCGATAACCATGCGCTTGCCTTGCCAATCGGTAAATGCGCCGGGATAAGGGGGCGCTACCGCACGAATCAGGTCATGAACCTGTTTTGCGGTCTGATTCCAATGGATGCGACCATCCTCGGGTTTGCGGCCACCGAAGTAACTGCCCTTGGAGAGTAGATTAGGGGTTCGTAGAACACGGCCTTGAGCGAGCTCGGGTAGGGCGATCCGCATTACCTCCACTGCTGCATTACTCACTTTGGAAAAGACGGCTGTGGCGTCTTCATCGGGATCAATCGGGACTGCTATCTGACCAACAATATCGCCTGCATCGGGTTTTGCTTCCATGATGTGTAAGGTGGCCCCCGTTTCGGTTTCCCCATGCAGGATTGCCCAATTGACTGGTGCGCGACCGCGGTACTTTGGCAACAGTGAGCCGTGCATATTGAGCGCGGCGATGCGGGCAGTCACCAGAATATCCGAGGCAATCATATGGCGGTAGTAAAACGAAAAAATATAATCTGGCGCTATTTTTTTAAACTGCGGCAAGAGTTCTAAAAGATCCCTAGCTTCTGGTTGGACATACGCAATGCTGCGTTCTTCGCACAAAGAAGCGACGCTGCCAAACCAGATATTTTCATGCGGGTCATCGGCGTGGGTGACAACCAGCTCAATCTGAATGCCTACATCCAATAAGGCCTTGATGCAACCCACACCAACATCGTGGTAAGCAAATACAACAGCCCGAATGGGTGCGCTAACCGTATTCAAAGATTACTGTTGTTCTAAAACAGCTTGAACCACATAGCGTGGGCGTTCGCGCACTTGCTGATAGATTCGGCCAATGTATTCACCTAAAAGACCGAGACCAAAGAGCATTACGCCAATTAAGAAGAAGGTCAAGGCAAACAAGGTGAATACGCCTTCAACCTCTGAGCCCAGCACAAAGCGACGCACCAACAGAAGGGCGAAGAGGGTGCCCGATCCCAGTGCGAGCAGCATGCCAAAAATAGAAAAGAGTTGCAGCGGCATCACCGAAAAGCCGGTGACCAAGTCAAAATTCAGACGGATCAATTGGTACAGGCTGTACTTGGATTCCCCGGCAAAGCGCTCTTCGTGCTTGACCTCAATCTCCGTGGGATTGGCTGCAAAAGTATAGGCAAGCGCTGGTATGAAGGTATTGCTTTCATTGCATTGGCGTACCAAATTTACAATGCGGCGGCTGTAACCGCGCAGCATGCAGCCTTGATCGGTCATGGTGATGCGCGTAAGCCGCTGGCGTAGGTGATTCATTGCCCGCGATGCTGTTTTGCGGAACCAGCTGTCCTGTCGGTTGGCGCGGATCGTACCGACGTAATCGTGGCCTTTGATTAATTCCGCTGCGAGTAAGGCGATTTCCTCGGGTGGGTTTTGCAGGTCAGCATCGAGTGTAATAATGTATTCACCACGGGCGTATTCAAAGCCAGCCATGATAGCCATGTGCTGACCAAAGTTATTCTGAAACAAGACTACCCGAGTGACATCTGGGCGAAGGTCATATTGGGCAGCTAGCATTCCTGCAGAGCGATCTCTGCTGCCATCGTTTACAAACACAATTTCATAGGAGAGACTTAAATCAGAACTCAGTCGATCCATTGCGGGGTAGAGTCGATCAAACAGGGCTTTTAGCCCTTCTTCCTCGTTGTAGACCGGAATGACAATGCTCAGCTGAGGTGTTGGGTGTGACGGGTTTGCAGACATAACGCAATTTTGCCTGATCTGAGGCAATGGGTCTAATTTAAGCCATCACAATCAATTTGGCCCGCCCAGAGCTGCCCAGCAACGCTAACTTTTGCGGTACTTTGTCAAAATACCCAGCAAGGCATCCACAATGCGCTCCACGTCTAGATTACTCATGCCCGGAAAGAGCGGTAAGGTCAGAATGGATTTGCCGATGCGCGCCGCAATCGGGGTATCGCTGACTTGGTAGCCTTTTTGCTGGTAAAGACTGAAGCTAGTAATGGCCGGGTAGTGAACGCCTGCACCAATACCCTGTTCTTTTAAATCGGCCATGATTTGAGCTCGGTCAGCCTCAAGTTGCTCTAGGGGCAATACGACTTGAAACATATGCCAGTTTGATTTGGAATCGCCATCCGATTGCACGGGAAGCTCAAGATCAATATCCTGCAAATTGACTTGTTTTAGACCGGAGTGCAAGACGGTAAAGTAGTGCGCTGCAAGTAGGGTGCGTTTTTCCTGAAACTGCTTGATGTGTTTGAGTTGGTGCAAGCCAATGACCGCATTCACGTCCGTCAGGTTGTCTTTTCCGCCTAGCATGTCAACATCCATGCCATCCATGCCGGTTCGAGTGAGGCCTTGTAGGCGCAGCTTTTCTGCGAGACGCGCTTCTTCAAGATTATTTAAAACCAAACAACCTCCCTCGACGGTAGAGAGATTTTTATTTGCCTGAAAACTGAAGCTCACCAGATCGCCGATGCTACCAATTCGTTGCTCTTTCCATTCCGAGCCAAAGGCCTGCGCTGCATCCTCAATCACACGTAGTCCATGCTTTGTAGCAAGGGCATACAGCTCGTCCATATTGACGGGGAGTCCAGCCAAATAGACGGGCATGATTGCCCGTGTTTTAGTCGTAATCGCTGCAGGTACTTTATCCAGATCGATATTGCGCGTACGGGGGTCAATATCAACAAACACGGGCGTAGCGCCAACGGAGAGAATCACATTGGATGTGGCAACCCAGGAGATCGGCGTCGTAATCACCTCATCGCCAGGACCGATGCCCGCTACCTGTAAGGCAATTTTCATGGTGGCAGTGCCGTTGGCAAAACAGCGCACTGGCCGATTGCCAAAATAGGCACTCAGCGCCGCCTCGAATTCCGCCAATTTAGGACCAGAGGTAACCCAACCAGAACGCAATACTTCCGCGACTGCTGCAATCGTGGCCTCATCAAAACTGGGGCGCGTAAAGGGAATAAAGGGGAGTGATGTCGTGTCTGGCATGGGGATCTGTGCGCTCGTTAATTAGTCTAGCGTGGCAATGCCGGATTTACAAGACTGGTCGGGTGTTTAACGATCATGCGGCGTGAATCTCGGTCAACGATTTCCATCGGCAAGCCCAAGCGTTCAAGTTCAGCATATTGGGATGGCACCATGAGTGCATAGGCATTGGGCTGTGCTTTCCAACGCCCAATAAAATCAGCTAAGGTGGGTGCCCAGCGATCGGGCTCTTGATCGACGCCGAACTGCAATTCATCGGGAAACTCAACCATGATCATGGTTCGGCCTAAGTAAAAGGGCAGGGTGTGATCCAAAATGCGGACCGAATAGATTGGCGCATCGGCTGGGATCACATTGCGCACCCGGCTGGCTAAGTCCACTCCGGATACAGCGCGGCCCAGTGTTTCATGGCCTGTGCCTGCAACCATGCTAGTCAGGTAAAAGCCGATGGCTAGGCTGGCAATGCTGGCAATGCCATTGCGTCTGGCTTGCCATGCTGCCAAGCCGCTGAAGAAGATTAAGACGACTAAAGCGGCTGCAATCCATTGGGTGTATTGCGCGTAGGCAGTGATCTCATCAGGCTGCGCTTGGACGCCAACAAAGGACAAAAAGAAGAAGCCAACAAAGCCGATGATGGCAAAGCAAGCGGTTTGAATGATCCACGTTATTGGCAGGACATTGGTTTGGCCTAACTGGCGATCCAAATACCGACCGACCAACATGGCTAAGGCTGGAAAAATCGGAATGATGTAGCCCGGTAATTTTGAGCGCGACACACTAAAAAAAGCAAAGATGATGACAAACCAGCACACCAGCATCCAGCCTGAGGAAAAATGACCTTGCCGTGACTTCCATGCCTGCGCTACTGCGCCAGGCAATTGAAATAAAAACGGTAAAAATCCAGCAACCAGAAGCGGAATAAAAAAGTAAACCGGCCCCGGGCGACGGTGGGTATCTTGGGTAAAGCGCTCAAAATGCTCGTGGATAAAGAAGAACTCAAAAAATTCGGGATGGCGGATCGACATCACAATGAACCAGGGTGCAGTAATCGCGAAAAACAGCAATAGACCACTGACGATGTGCAGGCGCTTCCAAATACGCCAGTCCCATGCACTAAGGCAATAAGCAATTAACACCATTGTGGGTAGGGCGGCTCCAATCAGGCCTTTGGAGAGCGTTGCCAGCGCCATCAAAGCCCAGCAGAGCAACATCCAGCCGCGCGTGCCAGCAATTGTTTTGCTGTCTTGAGCGAGCAGTAATGCGCATAAGGCGGAGGCTAAAAATGCCGACAGAGCCATATCGAGCGAGTTCACGTGACCGCTAATAATCCACATGGGGCTTGCGGCCAAGGCTACTGCTGCAATCCAGCCGGCCCTTGCACCGTCAAGCCGAGTGCTGGTGTAGCCAACAAAAAGAATAGTTAAAAAGCCGGTCAGCGCTCCCCACAAGCGGGCCTGCCATTCACCAATGCCAAACCAATCAAATGCGATGGCAGTCGCCCACAATTGCAAAGGGGGCTTAAAAAAATATTTGTAGTCGTGGTAGCGCGGACTGACCCAATCGCCGCTCACTAGCATTTCGCGGGCAATCTCAGCGTAACGCCCCTCATCCGATGGAATGAGATGGCGGTAATCGAGCGCACCAAACCACACCAGGGCATACAGCACCCCCAATAGCGCAATGCCAATTGGCGTTAATAAGGTGGATGTCTTGTTAATCGGACCGAACATCGTTATTGGGGGTCCAGCAGCAATGCGGCCATGGCCTGACGACCCTCTCCAACCAAAATGTTGTAGGTGCGGCAAGCCGCCTGGGTGTCCATAATTTCAAAGCCAATTTTGGCGTTTATCAAGGCCTTTAATAAATCCGGGCGAGGGAAACGTTGGCGAAGGCCGGTCCCAATAATGATTAATTCGGGTTTAAGTTCAGCAATTTGGGCGAAATGACTCGGATCAAGGTCTTCAAAGGAGGACGCTCCCCAATGCATAACCGGACCGCTGGGCCCAAGCAATACCGCATGGGAATACGGTGCCTTATTGACCTCAATGTAGTCTGTGCCGTAGCCGGTTATCGTATTGATGCCAAGGGGGTTATCAGAATGGAGTTTCACGTGTGGGCTCTGTCATAATTGAGTAAATTATAACTAGTCGCTTTTTTCCTAGTTTTCAAGTACTTAACCCTTATAAATTTAGCATCATTTACAAATAATCACTGTGAAACCAATCTTAAAGTCTGAAAAGCTAAATCACGTGTGTTACGACATCCGTGGACCCGTCCTTGAGCTTGCTCAGCGCATGGAAGAAGAGGGTCACAAAATCATCAAATTAAACATCGGCAATGTGGGTGTGTTTGGTTTTGATCCCCCTGAAGAAATTCAGCTCGACATGATCCGCAACTTGAGCAACGCATCTGCTTATTCGGATTCAAAAGGCATTTTCGCTGCTCGCAAAGCAATCATGCAGTACTGCCAAGAAAAAGGTATCCAGGGTGTTACCTTAGATGACATTTATACCGGTAACGGCGTTTCGGAATTGATCGTACTTGCGATGAACGCGCTGCTGAACAATGGCGATGAGGTTTTGGTTCCTGCACCAGACTATCCCTTGTGGACAGCTGCCGTCAGTTTGTCGGGCGGTACCCCCATCCATTATTTGTGCGACGAAGTAAAAGAGTGGGCGCCGGACTTAGCGGATTTGCGCTCCAAAATTACCCCGCGCACCAAAGCGATTGTGATGATTAATCCAAACAATCCAACGGGCGCAATTTATTCCAAAGCAGTGCTGATGGAGCTTACGCACATTGCGCGCGAGCACGGACTCATTCTTTTTGCCGATGAAATCTACGACAAGATGTTGTACGACGAGGAAAAGCACGTTTCCCTCGCCTCACTTTCCAGCGATGTCGTCATCATTACCTTCAACGGGCTATCTAAAAACTACCGCTCCTGCGGCTATCGCTCGGGCTGGATGGTGGTTTCAGGGGATAAGTCACGCATTAAGGATTACGTCGAGGGATTAAACATGTTGTCCTCGATGCGCCTGTGCGCGAACGTACCAGGGCAATACGCAATTCAAACGGCGCTCGGCGGCTATCAAAGCATTGATGATCTGGTTGCCAAAGGAGGCCGATTGGCTCGGCAACGCGATCTCGCTTGGGAGCTCATTACTGCCATCCCGGGAGTGAGTTGTGTGAAGCCAAAATCAGCACTCTATTTATTTCCTAAATTGGATTCCGAGATGTACCCGATTGAGGACGATCAGCAATTCATCGCTGACTTACTGCGCGAAGAAAAGGTATTGATGGTTCAGGGATCCGGCTTTAATTGGGTCAAGCCAGACCACTTCCGCGTTGTTTTCTTACCCCATGAAGATGTGCTCAAAGATGCCATTGGTCGCTTTGCGCGTTTTCTGGAGCGTTATCGTCAAAAGCATGGCAAGTCATCTGCCACTGCATCACTCGCTACAAAGGCATCATGAAGCCGATTCAAGTTGGACTATTAGGTATTGGAACTGTTGGTGGGGGCGTTTTCACGGTCCTCGAACGCAATCAAGATGAGATTCTGCGTCGTGCCGGTCGTGGTATTCGTATTCACACCGTTGCCGATCTCAATGTGGAGCGCGCTAAAGAGCTAGTAGGCGATCGCGCTCAGGTTGTTAGTGATGCCCGCGCGGTCATTGCAAACCCCGAGATTGATATCGTGGTTGAGCTCATTGGCGGTTATGGCATTGCAAAGGATTTGGTACTTGAGGCGATCGCTGCAGGTAAGCACGTTGTCACCGCAAATAAGGCTTTGATTGCGGTGCACGGTAATGAAATCTTCAAAGCAGCCCATGCGAAGGGTGTGATGGTCGCATTTGAAGCTGCAGTTGCTGGCGGTATTCCAATTATTAAAGCTTTGCGTGAAGGCTTAACTGCCAATCGAATTGAGTGGATTGCCGGCATCATTAATGGCACGACTAATTTTATTTTGTCGGAGATGCGCGATAAAGGCTCTGATTTTGCAACGGTATTAAAGGAGGCCCAGCGCTTGGGTTATGCCGAAGCCGATCCGACGTTTGATATTGAAGGCATTGATGCTGCGCATAAAGTCAGCATCATGAGTGCAATTGCATTTGGTATTCCGATGCAATTTGATAAAGCCTATGTAGAAGGCATCACCAAGCTGGCAGCAACTGACATTAAGTATGCAGAGCAGCTGGGATATCGCATTAAGTTACTTGGCATTACCAAGAAAACCAAATCCGGTATTGAGTTGCGAGTCCATCCGACCTTGATACCCAGCAAGCGCTTGATTGCCAATGTGGAAGGCGCCATGAATGCGGTTCAAGTGTTCGGTGATGCGGTTGGTACTACGCTTTACTACGGCAAAGGCGCCGGCTCGGAGCCAACCGCTTCGGCCGTAATTGCCGATTTAGTGGATGTCACGCGTTTAATGACGGCCGACCCCGAAAATCGAGTACCTCATTTGGCATTCCAGCCTGATGCCGTTCGCGATACTGTCGTTTTGCCCATCGGCGAAATCACCACCAGCTACTACTTGCGTTTGCGGGTTGCGGATCAAGCTGGGGTGTTGGCAGACATCACAAAAATATTGGCATCGCATGGTGTTTCGATCGACGCACTCTTACAAAAAGAAGCGAATGAGGGCGAGAGTCAAACTGACCTTATCATGCTGACGCACGAAACCAAAGAAAAAAATATGCTGGCTGCGATCGCCGATATGCAAGACCTAAAAACCGTCGTTGGTGAGATCGTTAAAATTCGCCTCGAAAATTTATCCTAAATCACCATGCGTTATCAGTCGACCCGCGGCAATAGTCCAGAGCAATCATTCTTAGAAATTCTCTTGGGCGGCCTGGCTCCTGATGGTGGACTTTATTTACCAATCCAATATCCGAAATTAACGCCAGCCCAATTGGATTCTTGGCGAGGTCTTTCTTATGCGGATTTGGCGTTTGAAGTCTTGAGCTTGTATTGCCCTGATATTCCAGAATCTGATTTGCGCGCATTGTTACGCAAAACTTATACTGCAGCGGTTTATAGCAACGGCCGCTCTGAAGATAAAGCGAGTGACATTACGCCACTCCATTGGCTGGGCGAAGAGGGCGGTACGCGCATTGGGCTGCTGAGTTTATCGAATGGACCTACCTTGGCATTCAAAGACATGGCTATGCAGTTGTTAGGCAACTTATTTGAATATGCACTGCAACGTGCAGGTCAGCATCTCAATATATTGGGCGCCACCTCGGGAGATACGGGTAGCGCCGCTGAATATGCCATGCGCGGTAAGGCAGGCGTTCGGGTATTTATGCTTTCCCCCAAGGGAAAGATGAGCGCCTTTCAGTCGGCGCAAATGTATTCCCTGCAAGACCCGAATATTTTTAATCTCGCGGTCGATGGCGTTTTTGATGACTGCCAAGATATCGTCAAAGCAGTCAGTAATGATTTGGCATTCAAAGCCAAATACCAGATTGGCACAGTCAATTCGATTAACTGGGGGCGCGTTCTTGCACAGGTGGTGTATTACTTTCAAGGTTATTTGCTGGCCACGCAATCCAGTTCTGAAAAAGTATCATTCACCGTTCCCTCAGGTAATTTCGGTAATGTCTGTGCGGGGCACATTGCCCGCATGATGGGTTTGCCGATTGAGCGCTTGGTGGTGGCCACCAATGAAAACGACGTACTCGATGAATTCTTTCGAACAGGGATATATCGCGCGCGCAAGTCTGCTGAGACCTTGCATACCTCGAGCCCATCGATGGACATTTCGAAAGCCAGTAATTTTGAGCGCTTTGTTTTTGATTTATTGTCGCAAGATGGTAAGCGTACAGCGGCGCTCTTTAAGCAAGTCGAGGAAACGGGCGGTTTTGATTTATCGAGTGACCCTGCCTACGCGACGATGCAGCAGTTTGGTTTTGCCTCGGGCCGAAGTACCCATGCCGATCGCTTGAAGACCATTCGGGATGTAGACGGCAAGTACGGCGTGATGATTGATACCCACACGGCAGATGGTGTAAAAGTAGGGCGCGAGTATTTGCAAAAGAATGTTCCAATGCTGGTGCTGGAGACCGCCTTGCCGATTAAGTTTGAAGAAACCATTCTTGAGGCGCTGAACCGTCCAGCCGAGTGCCCACCGGCATTTAAAGACATCAAATCACTTCCCCAGCGGGTTAAATCCATTCCGGCAGACGTTGGCGTGGTGAAGCAATTTATTACTCAGCGCGTATCTTAGGCCTGCAATGACCAAGCCACCGATGTTGACGGCAGCGCAGGCACGTGAACAATTGCTCGCGCCAGCAGTTCCTGTCTCTGAAGTGGAGTCGGTCCCAATGCAAGCAGCACTTGGGCGTGTGTTGGCGAAAGATGTAGTGAGCTTGGTTGATGTCCCGCCGTTAGATAACACATCGATGGATGGCTATGCAATTCGGGTTGCCGATCTGGCGGCGCATTCTGGAGTGCTCAGAGTAGGACAGCGTATCCCAGCTGGCTCTATGGGCACAGAACTGCAAAGCGGCACAGCCGCCCGAATATTCACAGGGGCGCCGATACCCGAGGGTGCCGATGCGGTAGTGATGCAGGAAGATTGCACCATCGATCCCGCTAAGCCGGATGCTGTGTCGATAGCAACATCCCCCATAGTGGGGCAGTGGATTCGTAAACGCGGCGAAGATTTAACTGCTGGTAAGGTAGCTTTAAGTGCCGGTTGTGTATTACGTCCGCAAGAACTGGGGGTTGCAGCATCCGCCGGTTTAACCCACTTACCCGTGAAACGCCGCGTGCGGGTCGCTGCTTTTTTTACTGGGGATGAGCTATCGCTTCCCGGTGAGCCATTAAAGCCGGGTGGTATCTATAACTCGAATCGCGATACTTTACTCGCCTGCATTAAAGCCTTGGGTTGTGATGCGACGGATTTAGGTATCGTGCCAGATCGGCTCGATGCGACGCGCGCTGCTTTGCGTCAAGCAAGCCAAGATCATGATTTGATCATTACCTCTGGCGGTGTATCGGTTGGCGAAGAAGACCATATTAAGCCAGCCGTTACTGCGGAAGGTGAACTCAATTTATGGCAGATTGCCATTAAACCCGGTAAGCCCCTCGCATTTGGATCGGTGCGCCGAGAATCCCGTCCAGGAACATCAACGTGGTTCATTGGCTTGCCCGGCAATCCGGTATCGAGTTTTGTTACCTTTCTTTTGTTTGTACGCCCCTTCATTCTGCGATTGCAAGGTAGGGCGGAAAGTGCTATTCCATCCTATTCCATGCGCGCTGATTTTGACTGGCCAAAAGCCGATCGCCGCAATGAGTTCCTGCGCGTCAAACTTAATCCGCAGGGCGGACTCGATTTGTATCCCAATCAAAGCTCAGGGGTGCTAACCAGTGCAGCATGGGGAGACGGGTTAGTTGATTGCCCTCCGGGAAAAGCAATTGCCAAAGGCAACCTTGTGTCTTACATTCCTTTTTCAGCACTGCTGAGCTAATCGGATTACGATTTAGCTATGAAACTACAACTACGCTACTTTGCTTCTATACGCGAAAGTCTCGGATTAGATCAAGAGGTAGTTCAATTGCCTGCGTCTGTACGTACGATCGATGATTTGCGTGCCCATCTGCGATTGCGCGGCGGGATTTGGTCTGAGGTTTTGGGTGATGGCAAGGTATTGCGCTGCGCACTCAATCACCAGATGGTTAATCCATCGACCGAATTGGTTGATGGTGCCGAAGTGGCTTTCTTTCCGCCGGTCACGGGGGGTTAGATGGCTATTCGTATTCAGCAAGCCGATTTTGATCTGACTACCGAGATTGCAAACTTGCGCAAGGGCGATCTGCAGGTTGGTGCGATTACTTCGTTTGTAGGCACAGTGCGCGATATGAATGAAGGCAGTCAGGTCCAGGCGATGACCTTGGAACACTATCCGGGCATGACGGAAAAAGCGCTAGAAGACATCGTCAATCAAGCAAAAGCGCGCTGGGATATTCGGGATGCGCTCGTGATTCACCGCATTGGACCCTTGATGCCAGCAGACCAAATTGTCTTGGTGGCAGTTACCAGTGCGCACCGCGGCGAATCCTTTTTGGCCTGCGAGTTCATCATGGACTACCTCAAAACCGCAGCGCCATTTTGGAAGAAAGAAGATACGCCTGAGGGCGGTCGCTGGGTCGATGCCCGCGTTACCGATGATGCAGCTGCTACGCGCTGGAATCAAAAAAAGCCCGCTTCTTAGCTCGCGGTAGGCGTTTTAGTCTCATTTCTGCTTTGGATGCGGTCGATCGATCAGGGTGCTCTTGGGTGGCCAATAGGGTTACAGGCAGCCTAGAGCGGGTATAGCGCGCCCCCGCGCCTGTATTGTGGGCATTGAGGCGGTGTTCTAGCCGATTGGTAATCCCAGCGTATAAGCTGCCGTCAGCGCACTCTAAGAGGTAAACAAGCCAGGCCAAATTGGTTTTATCCATTCAAAAACGCTTGAAATTGGGGATATTGCCCTAATATTCTAATGAAAGAAGCCATAGCGAACGCCTAATGCAGTTCGGCTTGGCGCAATCCCATTCAATAGGACGCAAAATGAGAATCGATAAATTAACGACTAAATTTCAAGAGGCCTTGAGCGATGCGCAAAGCTTGGCCGTAGGCAAAGACAACCAGTATATTGAGCCAGCCCATCTATTGCTGGCGATGCTCAAACAGCAAGACAGTGGCGTACGCAGTTTATTGACGCGTGCTGGAGTCAATGTCGCGAGCCTCGAAAAAGGTGCGGAGAAGATGATTTCCGCGCTGCCAGAAGTGCAGGGTAGCGGCGAAGTTCAGGTTGGACGTGATCTGGCCAATTGGCTCAATTTAACCGAAAAAGAAGCGAATAAGCGGGGCGATCAATTTATCGCGGGCGAACTTTTTTTACTTGTCGTTGCAGACGACAAAGGTGAGCTTGGTAAGCTGGCAAGAGAGTGTGGTCTGACGCGTAAAGCGCTCGAGGCAGCGATTGATTTGGTGCGTGGTGGTGAGTCCGTCAATAGTGCCGATGCAGAAGGGCAGCGTGAGGCGCTGAAAAAATACACCCTGGATCTGACCGAGCGTGCCCGCATGGGCAAGCTGGATCCGGTAATTGGTCGCGATGATGAAATTCGCCGTACCATTCAGATATTGCAACGCCGCGGTAAAAATAATCCCGTTTTGATTGGCGAGCCTGGCGTTGGTAAGACGGCGATTGTCGAAGGCCTAGCGCAGCGCATCGTCAATGGCGAAGTACCAGAAACCCTCAAGAATAAGCGTGTACTGGTACTGGACATGGCTCTCCTATTAGCTGGTGCAAAGTACCGTGGTGAATTCGAGGAACGTCTGAAATCCGTTTTGAGTGATGTTGCCAAAGACGAAGGTCAAACGATTGTCTTTATCGATGAAATCCACACCATGGTTGGCGCCGGTAAGGGCGAAGGCGCTATGGATGCTGGGAATATGCTCAAGCCCGCCTTAGCGCGCGGTGAGTTGCATTGCATTGGCGCAACCACCCTTGAGGAGTACCGTAAGTACATTGAAAAAGATGCTGCTTTGGAGCGCCGCTTTCAGAAGGTGATGGTTGACGAGCCCAGTGTCGAGGCAACCATCGCGATCTTGCGTGGCTTACAGGAGCGCTATGAGCTTCACCATGGCATTGAGATTACCGACCCAGCGATCGTAGCGGCTGCCGAGTTATCGCATCGCTACATTACGGATCGATTCTTGCCAGATAAGGCAATTGATCTGATCGATGAGGCGGGCGCTCGCATCAAGATGGAGCTCGATTCCAAGCCAGAGGTGATGGATAAGCTCGATCGCCGATTGATTCAACTCAAGATCGAACGGGAGGCTGTCAAAAAAGAGAAAGACGATGCCTCTAAAAAGCGCCTGCAATTAATCGAAGATGAAATCAAGCGCCTGGGCGCTGAGTATGCTGATCTCGAAGAAATCTGGAAGGCAGAGAAGGGCGCCGCCTTGGGCGCTGCTCACCTCAAAGAAGAGATTGAAAAAGTGAAGGCCGAAATCGTGAAGTTGCAACGCGATGGCAAGCTCGAGCAAGTGGCAGAGCTGCAGTATGGCAAATTACCTGAGCTAGAACAAAAACTCAAATCGGCCGCTGCTGCTGAAGCAAAGGATAGTAAAGCAGGCGTTACTAAAAACAAATTACTCCGTACCCAAGTGGGCGCAGAAGAAATTGCCGAGGTCGTTTCACGGGCAACGGGTATTCCGGTATCCAAAATGATGCAGGGTGAGCGCGATAAGCTCCTCAAGATGGAGGACCATTTGCATCAGCGTGTCGTGGGCCAAGAGGAAGCCATTCGGGCAGTATCCGATGCAATCCGCCGCTCACGCGCTGGGCTCTCCGAAGAAAACAAGCCTTACGGCTCCTTTATGTTCCTTGGCCCTACCGGCGTTGGTAAAACGGAGTTGTGTAAAGCGTTGGCAGCTTTCTTATTCGATAGCCAAGACCGATTAATTCGGATCGATATGAGTGAGTTTATGGAAAAGCACAGCGTTGCCCGTTTGATTGGGGCGCCGCCAGGCTATGTGGGCTACGAAGAGGGAGGCTACCTTACGGAACAGGTTCGCCGAAAACCGTATAGCGTGATTCTGTTTGATGAGATCGAAAAAGCCCATCCGGACGTCTTTAATGTTCTGCTGCAAGTGCTAGATGATGGCCGCTTAACTGATGGTCAAGGGCGTACAGTCGATTTTAAAAATACCGTGATTGTGATGACCAGCAACATTGGTTCACACCTGATTCAATCGATGACGGATAAAAATCAAGCGGAGATTAAGGAGGCGGTGTTTGGTGAGCTCAAGACCCACTTCCGTCCGGAGTTTTTAAACCGCGTTGATGAGATTGTGGTGTTCCATGGCCTCGATAAAGCGAATATCGCATCGATTGCCTCGATCCTGCTGAAAAACCTCGCTACGCGTTTAGCGAAGGTAGATATGCAACTGGAAGTAAGCGATGCTGCGCTGAACAAAATTGCCGAAGTCGGCTTTGATCCGGTATTTGGAGCAAGGCCGCTCAAGCGGGCGATACAGCAGTACATCGAGAATCCCGTCTCTAAGATGATTTTGGAGGGCAAGTTTGGCCCCAATGACGTTGTGCCGGTGGACATAAACAAGGATGGCGATTTCAGCTTTACCCG
>CAMDKY010000039.1 GCA_945901245.1 Polynucleobacter meluiroseus
TCGACTACAAAGGCTGCGCGGTGCTCGTAGCCTATGACAAACAAAGCCCGGACATCGCCCAAGGCGTGAATAAGGCACATGATGACGGGCTTGACCAAGGCGCGGGCGATCAAGGCCTGATGTTTGGCTATGCCTGTGATGAAACAGCAGAGCTCATGCCCTTGCCGATTCACTTGTCGCACCGTTTGGTTGAGCGCCAGTCTCAATTGCGCCGCGATGGCCGCTTAACGTGGTTGCGTCCGGATGCAAAGTCACAAGTGACGCTGCGTTATGTGAATGGCAAGCCCGACTCGATCGATACGGTAGTTTTATCAACACAGCACGATGAAGACATTTCCCTCGAGAAGTTACGCGAAGCGGTGATTGAAGAAATCATTAAGCCCGTCTTGCCAGCCCTTCTGATTAAAGGTGACATTAAGTATTTGGTCAATCCAACCGGTCGCTTTGTAATTGGCGGGCCGCAGGGCGATTGCGGATTAACCGGACGCAAAATTATTGTGGATACCTACGGCGGTGCAGCGCCCCACGGCGGTGGCGCATTCTCGGGCAAAGATCCATCAAAGGTTGACCGCTCTGCGGCATATGCCGGTCGTTACGTAGCGAAGAACGTGGTTGCCGCTGGTTTAGCAACGCGTTGTTTGATTCAGATCTCCTATGCGATTGGTGTAGCAAAGCCAACATCCGTGATGGTGAGTACCTTTGGTACCGGCAAGATTGCTGACGAAAAGATTGCTGCATTAGTTGCAGAGCACTTTGATCTGCGTCCGAAGGGCATTGTCAAAATGCTGGACTTGCTGCGTCCGATTTACCGTAAAACAGCCGCTTATGGCCACTTTGGCCGTGAAGAGCCCGAATTTACCTGGGAGCAGTGTGATAAGGCCCCAGCCTTACGTGCAGCAGCAGGCCTGTAAAGGCGTTTTATCCCCAGGTAGTAGTTGTTAAGCTGTATCTGGCGAAATTGATTACAATTTCGCCATACTCTCAAGGAGCGTTGCAAGGAACATTGCGAACCAATGATTCCCCAGGCTTGAGGGGGCAAAATCCGAACAGGAATTTGCTTATTGCAACTGCGCTCGCTAACCCATGGCTCAATGGTTGGCGAGTTTTCTTGCCCCAGCATTGATCCGTCCTTAGCTGGAGCATGAATGAATACCGCATCTGATTTCAATTTAAATGATTTTGTAGCAAAACATTGCGCAATCGCCGACATCACCTTGGCTGATTTTGGCCGCAAAGAAATTGCTATTGCCGAAACCGAAATGCCAGGATTGGTTGCGATTCGCGATGAGTTCGCAGCAACCCAGCCACTGCGCGGTGCCCGCATTACGGGTTCACTGCACATGACGATTCAAACGGCAGTGCTGATTGAGACGCTCGAAGCATTGGGCGCGAAAGTGCAGTGGGCATCCTGCAATATTTTCTCAACGCAAGACCATGCAGCCGCAGCGATTGCTGCCAACGGCACTCCCGTATTTGCAATTAAGGGCGAGACATTAGAGCAGTATTGGGATTACACCCACCGCATTTTTGAGTGGGCGGATGGCGGCTTCACCAACATGATTTTGGATGACGGTGGTGATGCAACATTGCTATTGCATTTGGGTACGAAGGCAGAAAAAGACCAAGCAGTCTTGAGTAACCCCAGCAGCGAAGAAGAAACCATTTTGTTCTCGACCATTAAGAGCAAGTTAGCGATTGACCCAACCTGGTACTCAACACGCCTCGCCAAGGTTGAAGGCGTTACGGAAGAAACAACAACCGGCGTGCATCGCCTGTATCAAATGTTTGCTAAAGGCGAATTGGCTTTCCCTGCAATTAACGTGAACGATTCGGTTACTAAGAGCAAGTTTGATAATTTATATGGCTGCCGCGAATCGTTGGTTGATGCGATTAAGCGCGCTACCGATGTGATGATTGCTGGAAAAGTTGCCGTAGTTGCGGGTTATGGTGACGTCGGCAAGGGTTCAGCACAAGCCCTGCGCGCCCTGTCTGCTCAGGTTTGGGTAACGGAAGTCGATCCGATCTGCGCATTGCAGGCAGCAATGGAAGGCTACCGCGTTGTCACGATGGATTACGCAGCAGACAAAGCCGATATCTTTGTATCGGCAACCGGTAACTACCATGTGATCACGCATGATCACATGGCGCGTATGAAAGACCAGGCCATTGTTTGCAACATTGGTCATTTTGATAATGAAATTGATATTGCAGGCGTTGAAAAATACCGCTGGGAAGAAATTAAACCCCAAGTCGATCACGTCATTTTCCCTGCCATGAATGGCTTGCCTGAAAAGCGCATCATCATTCTGGCTAAGGGCCGTTTGGTCAATTTGGGTTGCGGTACCGGCCACCCATCTTATGTGATGAGCTCTTCGTTTGCGAACCAAGTGATTGCGCAAATTGAGTTGTGGGGCGCAGTTGGTACGAAGAAATACCCCGTGGGCGTTTATACCTTGCCAAAACACTTGGATGAAAAAGTAGCGCGCTTGCAGCTCAAGAAATTGAATGCGCAACTGACCGAATTGAGCGATCAACAGGCCAGCTACATTGGAGTGACAAAGCAAGGCCCTTATAAGCCTGAGCATTACCGTTATTAATCGCAGATGTACTAGATAGGTCAAATGCAATGGAATTGAGCGTCGAATTTTTTCCACCAAAAACACCCGAAGGAGAAAATAAACTCCACCTGGTGCGTGAGCGCTTTAGTGAATCACTGAAGCCGGCGTTCTACTCCGTTACATTTGGCGCTGGTGGGTCAACCCAGTCTGGCACCTTGCAGGTCGTCAGTGAGATTCATGCGGCGGGTGAGTCTGTAGCGCCGCACTTATCCTGCGTTGGCAGTTCGCGCGACAGTGTGCGCGGGATGCTGCATCAGTATCGCGATTTAGGTATTCGTCGTATCGTTGCATTGCGTGGCGATTTGCCATCCGGCATGGGGCAGTATGGCGAGTTCTCGCATGCCAATCAATTGGTCGAGTTCATTCGGGCAGAGACGGGTGATTGGTTTCATATTGATGTGGCAGCTTATCCTGAGACGCATCCACAGGCAAAGTCGCCAGCGTCGGACCTGCAGTTTTTTGTAGAAAAAATGAAGGCCGGGGCTAATTCAGCCGTAACGCAATACTTCTTTAACTCGGATGCGTACTTTCGCTTTGTAGAAGACGCATATGACCTGGGTGTTACCCAGCCGATTATTGCTGGGATTATGCCGATTACTAATTGCAGTCAGTTATTACGCTTTTCAGATGCATGCGGCGCTGAAGTACCGCGGTGGATTCGCTTACGCTTGCAGTCCTTTGGCGACGATACGGCCTCCATCAAATCGTTTGGTGAGGACGTCGTTACGGACTTGTGTGACCAGTTACTGGTTACGGGCGCGCCTGGCTTGCATTTTTACTCGCTGAATCAAGCTGACGCCGTATTGGCGATTGCTGAGAACCTCAACCTCGGCGCAAACTAGTCGCCCTTAAAGCGCAATCCAGATTCGGTCAGCATGGCATCGAGTGGCTCATCATGGGCCTCCGCTTGCCACTGAGCTAAGCTCAATTGCTGCCAGTCATACCCAACCCCAATGCAGACTATGTTTGGCTTGCTGGCGCGTAAGCGGGCCAGTGTTCGGTCAAAATAGCCGCCGCCATAGCCTAGTCGCCAATAGTGCATTTGCAGAGGATCTCTGTGGGTATTACTAGCCCAAGACCAACCGACGCAGGGGATCAAAATACAGTCGGGCTCAATCCGCTGAACTTTGGGATCATTGGGATTAGGTTCTGAAATCCCGTGTTGCTGGCTTACTAATGCGTCTCCATCCTGCCAGGAATAAAAATCCAGTTGCTTGTCAGCGCGCATAACAGGTAAGGCTAACTGCCTGCTGTGCGTTGCTTTAGCCCAGCTGATTAAGCATGGGCGTAAATCAATTTCCTGCTGAATCGGCCAATACAGTGCAACCGATCCCAGTGACTGCAGCTCCGTTACAAGTGCGTGGCTTAACGCTGCCACCACCTCTTGGCTTCTAGAAAAGGCACTAGAGCCTTGCGCGTACGCAGTGCGTTCACGTAACAGTCGATTTCGAAGGGGCTTTAAATCCAGGTTTGGCATACGAAATAGTATCAAGCGAGAGTGCTATTAATGAAAAAACAAATAAAAGTTAGACTATAGGGATGACACCATTTATTCGCATTGATCGACTTTTATTCGTACTACCCCATCTAAGCTCCATTCGATGGATCCTAACAGGCATTCTGCTCTGTGGCGGACTTTTACTAACGCCGAGTGACTCTCCTGCAAAAAAACCAAATAAACCAGCTGCTAACCCGCTGGAATTGACTGAAGCGGACAGAACATTCATCGAGTTACGCGAAGCATCACGAAAAAATGATCCAGCTCGGGCTCAGCAGTTGGCTGCCAGTCTGCCTAATTATGTATTTGGCGACTATGTAGAGTATTACAAAATAAAACCCCAATTATTCGATGCAGGCGGCGTTGCGCGTGCTGAAACAAATGCAGACAGTCAGGTCATCGGATTTCTGAATAAATATGAAGGCACTGCATTATCTGATCGCATGCGCAATGACTGGTTGCTGGTTTTGGGCAAACGCAAAGACTGGCGTGCGTTTGATGCGGAATACCCCAAGTTTGCCTTGGACGACGACACCTCGGTGAAATGCTACGCCCTGCAATCGCGTTTGGCGCAAGGTGAAATTGCAGCAAAGACAGCGCACGATGCGCGGCTTATGATGTTGGATCCTAAGTTTTATGGCCAAGGTTGTCAGGAATTGGTTCCCTTGTTATTGAATGCTGGAGCCATTACGCCTGCGGAAGCAAAAGCCTATGGCCGTAGTGCCGCTGAAATGGGGCTGGAGACCGTGGGCCGCAAAATGGCGGGAGAAGATCCCATTGGTGAGATTGTGAAGGCAGCCAGAGCCGATCCGGTAAAAGCCTATCGGGATTTTTCGCAAAGCGCCTCCCGTTACAGCAAAGAAAACCAAGCAGCAGGGTGGGGTGTCATCGGCCAGTTCTTGGCTAAGCGTCAAGACCTTCGTGCGGATGATGTGTTTCGAGTACAGCACAATTTGGGCTTTAATGAATTGCTCTCGACCGAGAGTCAAGAATGGAAAGTCCGAGCAGCCTTGCGCGCGCAGGATTGGCCCCTAGTGCGGGATGCGATTGAAACCATGAATCCGGCAGTGCGGTCAAAAGACCCTGCGTGGACGTATTGGTATGGGCGAGCACTCGAGGCTACTGGGCAGGCTGCCAAAGGCAAAGAGCAGTATGAGCTTATTCATGAGCAATTTAATTTTTATGGACAATTGGCGCGCGAAGAGCTTGGTAAGAAAACCCAAATTCCAACGCGTGTTCGGGTAACGGATCAAGAGATCAAGCCCATGGCGGAGCGCAAAGGCTTTATTCGTGGCGAGCGTTTCTACGCCATGAATTTACGTTTTGAGGGCAACCGCGAATGGAATTGGGAGTTGCGCGGCATGAGCGATAAAGAGCTTTTGGCTGCTGCCGAATACGCCAAACGCATCCAGCTCTACGATCGGACCGTTAACACAGCTGATCGAACCAAGGCGGAGCATGATTTCACCTTGCGCTTTCCAACACCCTACCGTGATGAGCTCACTCCTATCGCTCGTCAAATTGATCTCAATTTAGCGTGGGCTTATGGATTAATACGGCAAGAGTCACGTTTCATCATGAATGCCACTTCTTCCGTAGGTGCTTCGGGTTTGATGCAGGTGATGCCCAATACCGCTAAATACGTTGCCAAGAAAATTGGCATGACCTCGTATACGCAGGAAAAGTTAAAAGATACCAATACCAACTTAACCTTAGGAAGCAATTACCTCAATATGGTACTGACGGATTTAGATGGGTCTTGGGTATTGGCGTCGGCCGCCTACAATGCCGGCCCATCCCGCTCTAAATTATGGCGCGAGCGATTAAACGCTCCCATTGAGGGCGCGATTTTTGCAGAGACAATACCCTTTCATGAAACAAGAGTCTACGTTAAAAATGTCTTGTCCAACGCAAGCTACTACTCGGGCGTGATGACGGGCCAAACCATTTCTTTAAAACAGCGCCTTGGAACGATTGCACCCAAGGCCGCCATTCAAAGTGAGTTGCCATGAAATACGACGTACTAGTTATCGGCGGTAACGGATTTGTAGGTAGTGTGATGATTCGGAGGTTGCAGCGTGAGGGTTATTCGGTCTTATTACCAACGCGCCATTTGGCTGCGGCGCGGGATTTTCGTTTGTTGCCAAGCGTTCATCTTGTACAGGCTGACGTCAATGACCCGACCACCTTAAATGACTTATGTAGTCAAGTTAAGCCAAACGGCACCGTCATTAATTTAGTCGGTGTTTTGCATGATCGCCCGGCCAAGCCCTATGGCAAAGTATTTGAGCGTGCCCACGTGCTGCTACCAACCCACTGCATCACTGCAATGAAAGCCAATGGCATCAAGCGTTATTTGCACATGAGCGCATTGGGCGCAGACTCGCATGGACCATCGATGTACCAACGCAGCAAAGGCGATGGTGAAGCTGCAGTCCGAGCCAGTGGATTGGATTGGACTATTTTTAGACCCTCCGTTATTTTTGGTCAAGAGGATCAATTCATCAACCTATTTGCTGGCCTGGCTAAAGTATTCCCCGTGATTCCATTGGCTAACTCGCAGGCGCTGTTTCAGCCGGTGAGCGTCAATGATGTGGCTGCCGCCTTTGTTGCCTCCATCACGATGAAGCAAACCATCCACCAAACCTATTCTTTGGTTGGACCTGAAGTACTCAGCATGGCAGAGCTTGTGCGTTTTGCAGCCTTAAAGGCGCAAACCACGACGCGGGTTATTCCAATGCCGGCGACCGTAGGCTACTTGCAAGCGCTGATGTTCGAATTCTTGCCCGTGCCCACATTAATGTCGCGTGACAACATTGCATCGATGCAGTTGCCCAATGTATTACCGCCTACAGCCGCAGACGATCTGATCACGACCTTCGGCATATCGCGCCAATCCATTCGGAGTCTATTGGCTTGAACATATACGCCGTTGGCGGAGCAATACGGGATGCGGTAATGGGTATCCCGGTGAATGACATTGATTATGTGGTGGTCGGAAGCAGTGCAGAGGAAATGATTGCGCTGGGCTACCAGCCGGTTGGTAAAGACTTCCCAGTCTTTTTGCATCCCCAGACCCATGCTGAATATGCCTTGGCTCGAACTGAGCGAAAAACAGGTGTTGGTTATCAAGGCTTCCATTTTTATGCCGATCCTTCGGTCACCTTAGAGCAAGATTTGCAGCGGCGTGACCTCACTATTAATGCCATGGCCCAGCGCGTTGATGACACTGGCGCTCGAGTCGGCCCCATCATCGATCCTTATGGCGGGCAAAACGATATTCAAGCCAAAGTATTTCGGCATGTTTCTGCTGCTTTTGCAGAAGACCCATTACGTTTATTGCGCATTGCTCGGTTTGCTGCGCGCTTTCCAGCATTTACGATTGCATCTGAAACACAAGAGGCACTGCAGGCTATTGTGCGGTCGGGTGAGTTATCGGCACTATCGCCTGAGCGCGTATGGCAAGAGCTCGAGCGGGGCATGCGTTCGGCAGATCCCCTGCGCATGGTAGAGGTGCTTTTAGAGACTGGCGCTGCAAAGCAATTTTTGCCGCAGCCCTTGATTGCGGCTTGCAAGAATCCGCAATTCAAAAAACAATTGGCGAGTGACCTTGATTTGTTAGCAGCAAACAAAGCAGCAGACGTCGATTCGGTTTGTGCCGTGCTATTAGCCGACCTCGGTGATGATGCTATTCGGCAATGGTCCGAAACAACCCGCATGCCACATGGCACCCGGGATTTTGCTGAACTATTCTCAGTGCTAAAAAAAAGAGTGACACAGCAAGGCTATAGCGCAGGTGACATTCTGGATTGGTTTAACCGAGCTGATGCGTGGCGTAAGCCCGAGCGCGCAGAAAAATTAATCGCGCTGGCCGGTGTTTTAGGTTTTCAGGTACAGCGGATCAGCGCTGGCCTAGCAGCGGCGCTGGCCATCGATAGTCAAGCTGTTATTCAGCGTCTCTCTAGAGCAGAGCAGCAACAGGGCGAATGCATTCGTTCCGCAATCGATGCTGCGCGCTTACAGGCTGTGGAGTCGGTTACGGCCTCCTAACCCGGGAAGTATGTCTAGCGAGAGTGCGGGCAGATTTTTTTTGAATGCAAAGACTTTAAATAGCTCCCCCATCTCGGCCTCCGACAACAATTTTTGTAAGGCATTGGAGACCGGTAAAAAAGCAGTTGCGTTAGCCGGATCCATTTTCTCCAAAACCAAATCACCAATACCTGCTTCCAATAAGAAGTTACCTTGATTATTGAAATAGATTTCATCTGCTCCGGCAGCAAGGGCTGCCCTCGAAATGGAAGACCATTCTACGTGGCTCGTTAGATCGCACAAGCCTGGCAGATAGAGTGGATCGGTAATGGCATGATGGCGGTGGTGGGCCATCAATGTTCCTTGCTCACGCTGCGGGTGAAAAAACTCACTCGCCGGAAATCCGTAATCCAACGTAATGAAGAGGCCACTCCTCAGCGCCTGCGTTAACGCTCTAATCCATGCCACGCTTTGCGGATTGATTTCCGTGGTGTAGCCCTCGGCAAAGGAGTGGGTCAGGAGATAGTCTGGTAATAAATGCCGATCGACTACTGGCCCGATCTCTAAAGCAAGGACGCCATCCTGAATGACCACCCCTTGCTGGTGCCATTCACCGTTTTGGTAAACAATGCGTTCGCACGGCATTGCATCAAGCACTTCATTTGCAATGATGACGCCCTCAAATTCACTTGGCAGGGCGCTAAGCCAGTCAATTTCGGTTGAACACTGCAGATCGCTTTTCGTCTTTTCTAACAAGGCGCGCTGACGCTGTGCTAAATCGGGGGCGATTTCGAGAATGCCATAGTGGTCTAGGGGAAAATCGAGCTCTCTTAAGCGATGAAGGATGGAGGCGGCCAACTTGCCTGTTCCAGCCCCAAATTCAAGAATGCGGGTTGGTTTGCCTTGGGACCGAAATACCTCTAAGACTGGCAGGATGGTATTGGTCAGTGCCATACCAAAAAAAGGGCTAATTTCCGGGGCAGTAGTGAAGTCCCCGCCGCTCCCTAACTTATGGGCCCCAGCACTGTAATAGCCACTACCTGCTTGGTACAGGGCCATCTCCATGTAGCGCGAAAAAGGCAAGTAACCCCCTTGCGATGCTACTTCTAGGGCAATTTCCGCGCTTAAGCGCGCGCTGTGCGCTTTTTCAGTGTCGGTCAAGGTAATATCCATAACTCGCTAGTCTAAGAGAAAAACGTGAATTCAAGCTCCTCCTCCTCGCCCAAAGCCAAAAAATGCGTTTTGGTCACCGGCGCTGCAAAGCGCGTGGGGCAGGCTATTGCCATTCATTTTGCAGAACAAGGCTGGGATGTGGCCGTTCATTATGGGAAGTCAAAAGCGGAAGCCGATGAAACGGTTACTGCGATTCAGAAATTAGGCTCAAGGGCAATGGCGTTTCAGGCCGATTTAACCAGCGAGTCAGAAATTACGGGGCTGTTTCATGCTGTTACAACCAATCTGGGGCCCCTAGATTGCATCGTCAATAGTGCCTCCCAGTTTGAGTACGACCGGGCTAGCGCAGAGCCTGAGCTTATTAATACCGCTTTTTTTCAGAAGATGATGCAAGTGAATATCTTGGCGCCAGTCCTCTTGGCGCAGCTGCTCTACCGACAGCAAAAATCCAAAGCAGTAGATTCCTTGCCTAATGGCGATATTCCAGCGGTGATCCAGCTGCTCGATCAAAAGCTGATTAATCTTAATCCCGATTATTTTTCATATACCGTATCGAAGGGCGCGCTGGAGTGTGCGAGCCAGATGATGGCGATGGATTTCGCCCCGCATCTACGCGTGGTTGGATTGGCGCCTGGCATCTCTTTGCCATCCGGGCCGCAGTCTGACGATGGCTTTAAAGCCGCCCATACAATGACACCATTAAAGCGCTCATCCACTCCAATCGATATTGCAAAGACGGCTGCATTTATTGCAGAGTCAAATGCGATTACGGGTACGACGATTTACGTCGATGGAGGCCAGCATTTAATGCCATCATCACGCGATGTTATGTTTAAAACTGAATAGGCCTCACAGAATGCTAGATGCGATGCAGCACCCTTCCTTACTTGATTGCCGCCGCTTGTTTCTGCGGGATTATGAGATTTATATCAACATCGGCGTGCATGACTTTGAGAAAAAAGCAGAGCAGCGCGTGATTCTTAATATTGATTTGTACATTCCGTTTACGCTCAATACGCCAACACAAGATACCTTAGATGAAGTGCTCGATTACGACTTCATGCGTGAAACTATTCGGACCCGAGCCCAAAAAGGCCACATCCATTTACAAGAAACACTCTGCGACGATATTGTTGCTACTATGCTGGCTCATCCCAGCGTGATAGCGGCTCGCGTCTCTACTGCAAAGCCAGACGTATACCCCGACTGCCACTCGGTGGGCGTCGAGGTCTTTCGTATTAAAGACTCGGTTACGGTAAGGTAAGCCTGTGAACGATCCTCGTAAAGTAGCGTTTGAAGAAAACAAACTCGAGAAAAAACTGTCTCGCTTAGTTGGTCAGGCGATTGGTGACTTTGGCATGATTGAGGATGGTGACAAAGTGATGGTTTGCGTGTCCGGCGGAAAAGACAGCTACGCTATGCTCGATATTCTGCTAAAGCTGCGCGAGCGGGCACCAATTCAGTTTGAAATCGTTGCGGTAAATTTAGATCAGAAGCAGCCCAACTTTCCAGCAGAAACATTGCCGAATTATTTAAGCTCTTTAGGTGTGCCCTTTCACATTGAAGAGCAAGATACTTATAGTATTGTAAAGCGCGTGATCCCGGAGGGGAAAACAACCTGCGGTTTATGCTCCCGTTTACGGCGCGGTATTTTGTACCGAGTTGCTGATGAATTGGGCGCAACGAAGATTGCCCTTGGCCATCACCGTGACGATATTCTCGAAACCCTATTGCTGAATCTATTTTATGCCGGCAAATTAAAGGGGATGCCGCCCAAGTTGCGTTCCGATGACGGCAAGCACATTGTGATTCGGCCGCTCGCTTATGTTCCGGAAAAACTACTTGAGCGATATGCTGAAGACATGCAGTTCCCTATCATTCCATGCGATTTGTGTGGCAGCCAGCCCAATCTGCAGCGCGGCGCAATGAAGCAAATGCTCCGCGACTGGGAAAAGAAACACCCAGGCCGGGTAGAAAATCTCTTTCGGGCGATGCACCACATTGTGCCGTCCCATTTAATGGACCGGGAGGCATTTGATTTCACCAATTTAGAGATCGACGGTAGCATTGGTGGAGCCCTTGGTAATTTAGGCGCCAGATCCTCAGGTGATCGCGGAATCGATGAGGCTGAACTCGATGAATTAGCCTGCGGAACCCTGATTCGCGGCGTTTATAATTAATAGCATGAATATCGTCATACTGGCTGCAGGGCAGGGAAAGCGGATGAAATCTGCTTTGCCGAAGGTCTTGCAAACGTTGGCCGGTAAACCCTTGCTAGAGCATGTTCTGGTTACCGCCAATCAGCTCGTCGGTAAGGTTAAAACAAAACCCATCGTTGTGATTGGCCATGGTGCAGCTGCCATCCGTGCATACCTAGAGCAGATTCAAACAGATCATTCAGGACTTGCTGATGCAGTGACGGTGATGCAAAAAGAGCAAAAAGGCACCGGCCATGCGCTCTTGCAAGCGCTGCCTAAGCTTGATCTAGATGAGTCCACCTTAGTGCTATATGGCGATGTTCCCTTAATTTCCAAAAAAACACTGATGCGTTTAGTAACCTTAGCCGATGGTAAGCATGGAAGTGATTCCGCTCTTGCCTTGCTAACGCAGCAAATGGAAAACCCAACAGGGTACGGCAGAATTTTGCGTGATGCCGAAGGGGCTGTCACAGGCATTGTTGAGGAAAAGGATGCGGATCCTAAACAAAAAAACATTTCTGAAATTAATACGGGAATCATGGTGTTGCCAAGTAGCCGCCTAAAAAAGTGGCTTAAATCATTGCAGGCGACTAATGCGCAGGGCGAATACTACTTAACAGATGTGATTGCGATGGCTGCGCGAGACAATGTTCCCATTCGTACAGCCCAAGCGGACTTTGATTGGGAAACCATTGGTGTGAATAGCCGCGATCAATTGGCATCTTTGGAGCGAACCCATCAGCACGCGATTGCGATGCAATTAATGGAGGCGGGCGTTTCCTTACTCGATCCGGACCGCATCGATGTTCGTGGAACCTTGAGCTGTGGCTCGGATGTGGTCATCGATGTCGGATGTGTTTTTGAAGGCAAGGTCACGCTGGACTCTGGCACACGCGTTGGGCCGTATTGCATCGTCCGTAACACCACAATTGGCAAACACGTTACGATCCAGGCATTTAGCCATTTGGATGGCGCTGTGGTTGGAGCCAATTCCATTATTGGACCCTATGCCCGCTTACGTCCTGGCGCTGACTTGGCCAATGACGTACATATTGGTAATTTTGTTGAGGTTAAGAACAGCAAGATTAATTCCAATAGCAAGGCAAACCATTTGGCGTATGTTGGCGATTCGCTGGTGGGCGCGCGTGTCAATATCGGTGCGGGCACCATTACCTGCAATTACGATGGCGTCAATAAACATCAAACCATTATTGAGGATGATGTATTTATAGGCTCCGATACACAGCTGGTTGCCCCTGTTCGAGTCGGGCGTGGAGCGACCTTAGGTGCGGGTACAACCCTAACCAAAGATGCCCCCGCCAATCAGTTAACGATATCGCGTGCCAAGCAATTATCAATTCAGTGGCAGCGGCCAGTGAAGCAAGACAAGAAAGCAGTCAGTAAAAAAGTGGCTGCTAAAAAAACAACTACCAAAAAAGCGACTGCCAAAAAAACGGCGAAGGCCAAAAAATAATGTGCGGCATTGTTGGCGCGGCATCACGCAAAAATATCGTTCCTATCCTCATTGAAGGTTTGCGTCGCCTCGAGTACCGTGGCTATGACTCCTGTGGATTTGCTGTGATTGATACCGCAAATGCAAAGCACCCGATTGAGCGGGCACGCACAACCGCACGGGTTGCTGAATTAGCTGAGCAAGGCAATCAGTTTCAGGGTACGTTGGGGATAGCCCATACACGCTGGGCAACGCATGGCAAGCCCGACACCCATAATGCCCATCCCCATATTTCCAATCAGTTAATTGCAGTGGTGCACAACGGCATTATTGAAAACTACGATGTACTGCGCGCCGAGCTGATGGCTGCAGGCTATGCATTTGAGTCAGAGACCGACACCGAAGTCATTGCCCATTTAATTCATCAAACTTATATTGCACAACCAAGCCGTAATATTGCGCTTGCAGTACGAGTGGTATTGCCACGCTTGCATGGCGCTTATGCTATTGGGGTGATTGCGCAAGATTGCCCTGATACTTTAATTGGCGCGCGTGTTGGCTCTCCGCTAGTCGTTGCTTTTGGTGACAATCAAAACTTTATTGCATCCGATGCCTTAGCGCTGGCAGGTCATGCAAACACCATGCTGTATTTGGAGGAAGGCGATGTTGCTGTCTTAAAAGCCGACCGAGTCAGCATTAGCGATGGTAATGGTCAACTGGTTCAGCGCGTGCAAAAACCCATGCCAGCTCAGGCCGACTCCGTTGATTTAGGCCCATATCAGCATTACATGCAAAAAGAAATTTTTGAGCAGCCTACGGCGATTGCCAATACGCTTGCCAACATTACGCATTTTGGGTCGGATCTCTTTAATGCTGATCCACAGGCCTGGCAGGAATTTGATCAGATTTTAATTTTGGCATGCGGCACCAGCTTTTACTCAGCGTGCGTTGCAAAGTATTGGCTTGAATCGATCGCGGGAATGCCGACGCAGGTTGAGATAGCGAGCGAATACCGTTATCGCACTTCCGTGCCCAATCCCAAGACGCTGATTGTGGTGGTGTCGCAGTCAGGAGAGACAGCCGATACCTTAGCTGCGCTACGTCACGCTAAAGCACTCGGCCACACCATGACCTTAGCAATTTGCAATGTGGCCAGCAGTGCGATGATTCGTGAAACGAATTGGTGCTTTTTAACGAAGGCAGGTACTGAAATTGGCGTTGCTTCAACCAAGGCGTTTACGACTCAATTACTTGCCCTCTACTTATTGGCTATGTCGATTGCTAAACGCCAAGGGCGGATTAATGATCTCGAAGAAAAAACCGCACTAAAAGCATTGCGGCATTTACCCAAGGCCTTGATTGCAGTGCTGGCCTTAGAGCCGCAAATCATTGCCTGGAGTGCAGCCTTTGCGCAGTGTGAAAATGCGCTTTTCTTGGGCCGAGGTCTGCACTACCCTATTGCCCTTGAGGGTGCTCTAAAGCTCAAAGAGATTTCTTATATTCATGCAGAAGCCTACCCTGCTGGTGAGTTAAAGCATGGCCCATTGGCATTGGTTACAGAAAAAATGCCAGTAGTGACAGTAGCGCCTAACGATGCGCTGCTTGAAAAACTCAAATCCAATATGCAAGAAGTAAAGGCCCGCGGCGGTCGCTTGTATGTGTTTGCAGACCAAGATACTGAAATCGTCAGTAGTGATGGCATTGCTGTCATTCGTTTGCCTGAATACTACGGGGATTTATCACCCATTTTGCATGTGGTACCGCTGCAATTACTGGCCTATCACACGGCGTGCGCTCGCGAAACCGATGTGGATAAACCAAGAAACTTAGCGAAAAGCGTAACAGTCGAATAGACAGGCTCACCTTGATCGCTTATAAGTCACTTGTATTACAACTGGAATGCCCTTTGAGTCCTATAGGAGCGCTGATTTAATGCCCTCATCTGTGTTCAAATAAGGGCTGCCATGAGCGAACCAAAACTAAGTCCATTACCCTGCATTCAAAGACACGGTCACTATGTTCAGCGTGGGGTAGCCATCTTTTTTGCGTTTACCCTAGTTGCGTGTGCGGCAGGGCCCGATTTTAAGCAGCCAGACGCTCCAAAAGTTGCCCGCTTTACTGAAAAGCCGACCGCAACTACATTGGCGACTTCGCCGAATGTAGCTGGGGGAACAGAGCAGCAGATTATTCCCGATGCGGATATTCCAGCAGAGTGGTGGAGTTTATTTAAATCACCCCAACTGGACAAGCTGATTAAAGCAGCCTTGGAGCAAAATCCGAATTTGGCTGCTGCGGATGCAGCGCTGCGGGTTGCTCAGGAAAACGTCAATGCTCAAATTGGCGGGCAGTTTTTTCCAAGTGTTGGTTTAGGAGCCAATACAACTCGTCAACAGCAGTCCCTGGCGACGTTTGGCATACCCAGTCAAAACATCTATAACGTGTACAACACCTCGATAAATTTAGGATATCGACTGGATGTATTTGGCGCTGCGAGGCGAACCGTAGAGAGCGCCCGTGCGCAAGCAGAAATTAGCCAATTTCAGCTTGAAGGGGCTTACCTTGCCTTAACTGCAAATATTGTCACGTCAGCCGTGCGCGAAGCGGCGCTGCGCGCGCAATACGCTGCCACATCCGAGATCCTAAAAGCCCAGCAAAATTTTGCCGATGTTACGGAGCGCCAGCTTGCCATCGGCACGGTATCGCGGGTAGACCTGACATCACAGCAAACCTTAGTAGCAAACTCTCAGGTCGATTTATTGGCTTACGAGCGTAATCTTGCTTTTGCACGAAATCAGCTTGCCGTCTATACCGGATCCTTTCCCAGTAATGCACAGATCGCTGAATTCGAGTTAGCCAATTTACATTTGCCCGATAAATTGCCGCTGTCCTTGCCCTCGAACTTAGTACGGCAGCGTCCCGACATTCGGGCAGCCGAGGCCTTACTCAAATCAACCAATGCCTTGGTGGGCGTTGCTACAGCAAATCTGTTGCCCCAAATTAATTTGAACGCCAGTGTGGGCTCAGTTGCGCTATCCTCAGGAGCCCTATTTGGACCTACCGCGGCAATTTGGAGTGTGGCGGGTGGAGTATTTCAGCCGCTATTTCAAGGTGGACAACTTTTAGCACAGCGTCGCGGCGCCATTGCGGGTTACGAGCAGGCGGTGTTTCAGTATCAAGCGACAGTCCTGACCGCCTTTCAGGAGGTTGCTGATGCCCTGCGTGCGCTAGAGACCGGCGCCGAGTCATTAAAGGCGGCTGCCGATGCCGAGCGCTATTCCAAAGAAACCTTAGATTTAGTGCAAGAGCAATACAAGTTAGGGACCAGTAGCTACTTAGCCGTGCTGTATTACCAAAACCTGTATCAGCAGGCCAAGGTAAAGTTTGTCCAGGCACAGGCGGTGCGCTTTGCTGATACTGCAGCATTGTTCGCTGCCTTAGGCGGTGGCTGGTGGAATCGCGATGGCCCAGCATATCAGCCGAATATGGCGAGGAATGCGCAATGAACTCTATAGGCATTAATTCAAACACTGAAATCCAAAGTACATGAGCAAAAATAAATGGAATATGTAAAGAAGGTTTGGAGCACCATAAGCCAAATGCTTAGCCGTATTGGTAACAAGATACGCCTGCGCGAGCGATTTAAAAATACAAAAACCTACGCAAAGCTAATGGCAATGACCCCATTGCGTCGCCGCATGATCGTCATGCTGGTATCGGTTTTTATATTGCTTGGACTGCTGATTGGCTTTAACACGCTCAAAACCGTGTTATTTAACTATTTTATTTCCAGTATGGGTTTGCCCCCTGCAACAGTGTCAACCATGGTAGCGGAAGAGGATGAGTGGCAACCCACTCTAAGTAGTGTCGGTAATATTCGTGCGTTTCGCGGGGTTGATTTAAGTGCAGAGGCAGGCGGAGCAGTTTTAAATGTACCGATTAAATCAGGCATGGACGTGAAGAAGGGTGATTTACTCATTCAGTTAAACGATGTGGCTGATATTGCTCAGCTGAATTCCTTTAAGGCGATGGCTGATTTGGCCAAGGTGATTAATGAGCGTGATAGACAGCAGCTCGCTATTCAGGCCATTAGTAAAAACGTCTTCGATACCAGTGCGGCGGATGCCAAATCAAAAGCAGCTCAGGTTGAGCAGCAAGCGGCGTTAGTGGCAAAGAAAAGCATCCATGCACCCTTTAGTGGCCGTGTCGGCATTATTTCGATTAATCCAGGGCAATACGTTAATGCGGGCGATAAGATGTTGACCTTGCAAACGCTCGATCCCATCTTTGTGGATTTCACCTTGCCACAAAGTACAGCAGGCATGATTCAAGTGGGACAAGAGATTGAGATGAAGACCGATGCATTTAAAGGTGCTGGGTTCAAAGGCAAAATTACCGCAGTGAGCCCCAAGGTTGAGCTCAACACGCGCAATATGCAAATTGAAGCAATGGTGAGTAATCCGGATAAAAAAGTATTACCGGGCATGTTTGCAAACGTCACCATCAACTTAGGTGATCGCGTTAAATACCTCACCCTGCCCCAAACAGCCATTACCTACAACCCCTATGGTAGTACGGTGTTCATTGTCCGCAAGACCGATCGCCTAGATAAGCAAGGTAAGCCGCTGATTGAGGCCGAGCAAGTGTTTGTGACAACAGGTCTCACCCGCGGCGATCAAGTTGCAGTTACCAAAGGGCTTGAGCCGGGTGCGATGGTGGTGACGAGTGGACAGCTTAAATTGAAAAATGGTACACCATTAATTATTAATAATCAGGTCCAGCCTGGCTTTAATCCCAATCCAAAGCCACAAGAACAATAAATTGAGCGAACCGACTAATTTATGAAGTGGACTGATCTATTTATTCGTAAACCTGTCTTATCACTGGTTGTGAGCGCGCTCATTCTGGTGTTTGGGCTTAAGTCGGTCGGCAGCTTACCAGTCAATCAATACCCGCAAACCCAAAATGCGATCGTGACCATCACGACGGCGTATTTTGGAGCAGACCCTGAGACGATTGCTGGCTTCATTACCCAGCCATTAGAAGCGGCGATTGCACAAGCCCAAGGAATTGATTACCTCTCGTCCACCAGCATTAGTGGCATCTCCACCATTATTGCAACCTTGCAGCTGAATTACGATGCCAATAAAGCACTGACACAAATCAATACGCAAATCAGCTCTGTTCGTAATCAATTACCACCGCAGGCTCAGCAGCCAGTCTTGACTGTTCAAGTCGGCCAATCCACCGCAGCAATGTATTTGGGTTTTTACAGTGACGTTATACCCAACAACAGCACAACCGATTATCTGTTACGTGTCGTGAAGCCAAAGCTGGATTCGGTAGCTGGTGTTCAAAATGCGGAAATTTTAGGGGGTCGTAAGTTTGCCCTGCGCGCCTGGCTGGATAGGGATCGCATGGCCGGTGTTGGCGTGGGTGCGGATGATGTCTATAACGCACTCGCTGCCAATAATTACCTCTCTGCCGTTGGTAGCACTAAAGGTGAAATGGTGGCTGTGGATTTAGTGGCCGGCACTGATCTACACACCCTGGATGAATTCCGTAAATTGGTAGTCAAGCGCAATGGCGCGGACATTGTTTACTTAGATCAAGTAGCAACAGTGAGTCTGGGGTCGGATGACTACAACACCAATGTGGCATTTAGCGGTAAGCAGTCGGTGTTTATTGGTATCAAAGTAGCCCCAGATGCTAATTTGCTTGATGTTGCAGAGCGGGTACGCGCGGTCTTACCTGATATTCAGAGGCAATTACCCACTGGTCTAGTTGGCAATATTGTCTACGACTCCACTAAATTTATTACTACCTCAATCGATGAGGTGGTAGCTACCTTACTTGAGGCACTCCTCATTGTGACCGTTGTTATCTTCTTGTTCTTAGGAAGCTTCCGCGCGGTCGTAGTGCCTGTGATTGCCATGCCGTTATCATTGATTGGTACCTTCTTTTTAATGCAGATGTTGGGCTACTCGATTAATTTGCTCACCCTGCTTGCCTTGGTTTTGGCGATTGGCTTAGTGGTGGACGATGCCATTATCGTGGTCGAGAACGTCGATCGCCATATGAAAGAAGGTAAATCGCCACTCGAAGCATCCTTAATTGCCGCACGCGAACTCGGCAATCCAATTCTGGCGATGACGGTAGTTTTAATTGCTGTGTATATCCCTATTGGTTTTCAGGGCGGTCTTACCGGCGCATTATTTACTGAGTTTGCCTTTACCTTAGCTAGTGCGGTAGCAGTTTCAGGAGTGGTGGCCTTGACGTTATCGCCCATGATGTGCTCCCGTATTTTTACCGAAGGGCAGGAGAATGCGCCCTTTGTGAAAAAGATTGATGCGATTTTTGAGCGCGTGCATCACCGCTATCAGACTCTATTGCGCGACCTCTTAAGTACCTGGCAGGTTATTATTGTGATGGGCATGTTTCTATTGGCCGGGGTTGCCTATCTTTATGCCACCGCCCGTTCTGAGTTAGCGCCAATTGAGGATCAAGGTATTGTGCTGATGCAAGCCTCTGGCCCGCCCA
>CAMDKY010000040.1 GCA_945901245.1 Polynucleobacter meluiroseus
CAAGCGGGCGATACAGCAGTACATCGAAAATCCCGTTTCCAAGATGATTTTGGAGGGGAAGTTTGGCCCTAACGACGTTGTGCCAGTGGATATCAATAAAGACGGCGACTTCAGCTTTACCCGCTTAGTGCATTAAAGCCATTCCGGCGGGTCTGCGGAACGAGTAAACTTGGTACATGACTGTGACGCATGCTAGTGCGCGTGCCAGTGATGTCCGAGTGATTAGTTTATTGAGCTTGGCACACGGCAGCTCGCATTTCTTTCACCTTATCCTGCCGCCACTCTTTCCGTGGCTGAAGGCCGAATTCGCGCTGAGCTACGCAGAGCTCGGCCTGCTCATGTCGGTTTTCTTTGTGGTCTCTTGTATTGTTCAGGCCGCATCTGGATTTTTAGTTGACCGCATTGGGGCCCGGCCAGTACTCTTCGTTGGCGTTGGTCTATTGGCCTTATCTGCTATTGTGCTCTCGCAAAGCAATGGTTATGGCCTGTTGATGCTAGGCGCAGTGATTGCAGGCTGCGGCAATGGCGTCTTTCATCCAGTGGATTACACCTTAATTAATCACAAGGTATCCGTTCCGCGCTTGCCCTATGCCTATTCGGCGCACGGCGTTACGGGTTATCTAGGCTGGGCCGTGGCCCCAGTCTTTATGGCTGGGATAGCCGCTCTTGCGGATTGGCGAATCGCCCTGCTTTGCGCTGCGGTCTTAGAGACGCTCATCTTATTAGTACTTTGGTTCAATCGGGGCGATTTAGTCGATGACGCAGAGCATCGCCGTGCGAGTGCAATCAAAGCAGCAGAAGCGGCAAATCCTGGCCTTGCGCCACAAGGTGCATTTGCCTTTTTAAAGTTAACTGCGGTTTGGTTGTGCTGGCTCTTCTTTTTCTTCAGCATGATTGCCATGGCAGGCATCCAGTCCTTTGCGCCGAGCGCACTGAATCAACTTTATGCCATTCCAGTTACTACGGGTAATTTTTCAATTACCTTGATGGCCTTAGGAAGTGCGGCAGGCATGATTGTCGGCGGCATCATGGCAGCCAAACTCAAAATGCCCGATCGCATTGTCGGAACTTGTTTGTTGGTTTGCGCTGCTATTAGTTTCTTGATTGGCGCTGAATTAGTGAGTGCTGCCCTGGTACCGGGACTCTTTTTTATGATCGGCTGTGGCCTGGGTATTGCAGCACCATCGCGCGACATGATGATTCGCTCTGCAACCCCGCAAGGCGTATCGGGCAGTGTGTATGGGATTGTCTACTCCGGCATTGATCTTGGTGCGGCAGTGGGGCCTTTGTTATTCGGCATATTGCTCGATGCTGGAAAACCCAATTCTCTCTTCCTGGGCGTGGCCTTTTTGCAGTTGCTATTGATCCTGACCGCAGTCAAGGTTGCAGCTTCCAATGCCAATACGGCGATGCCAAAAACCCAGCAATAAACTCCTTTTCACCATACGAAAAGCTATTTCCGTAGGTAAAATGCACTGCAGCAATGACATCAAACTTACTTTTCAGCGGTTGACTAATCATTTTGCATTGTGATAATAACGACCTAAATAATTGATTTTATGATGTTTTATTAATACGAATCTGTTTCATTTTTATATTGCTCCTGACTTATAAATACGTAAACTCTTATATAAGACATAAGACTTAAACACAGCAGGCCAGTGCCGGTGATCTAGTCGAGTTAACCATTTTTTAGTCAATTGTTTTATATCTAAGGAGAGCAATATGGACAATCGCAAAGAAGAAGCAGCAAAAATTCAGAAAGACTGGGATACCAATCCACGTTGGAAGGGCATCAAGCGCGGCTACACTGCCGACGACGTAGTGCGCTTACGTGGCTCGCTGCGGATTGAGTACTCGCTTGCTAAGGCAGGTGCAGAGAAGTTATGGAATCAAGTCAACAACGAAGCCTACGTCAATTGTTTGGGCGCGCTAACCGGCGGGCAAGCAATGCAACAGGTCAAAGCAGGTATTAAAGCCATTTACTTATCCGGTTGGCAGGTTGCTGCCGATGGTAATTCGTATGCGGCGATGTACCCCGATCAATCCCTGTATCCCGTTGACTCCGTGCCCAAGATGGTAGAGCGCATCAATAACTCATTTGAGCGCGCCGATCAAATTCAGTGGGCAAAAGGCATTAATCCAGGTGATCAGGGCTACATTGATTACTATGCGCCCATCGTTGCCGATGCGGAAGCCGGCTTTGGTGGTGTATTAAATGCCTACGAGTTAAGCAAAGCATTAATTAAGCAAGGCGCAGCTGGCGTTCACTTTGAAGACCAACTGTCGTCCGTAAAAAAATGCGGTCACTTGGGTGGTAAGGTTCTCTTGCCTACTACCGAGTCAGTACAGAAATTGGTATCCGCACGTTTAGCTGCAGACGTGATGGGCGTTCCTACGATTATTTTGGCGCGTACCGATGCCGAGGCGGCAGACTTATTGACATCCGACTACGATGAAAACGACAAGCCATTCTTGACAGGTGAGCGGACTCCAGAAGGCTTCTATAAAACGCGCAAGGGTCTCGATCAGGCGATCTCGCGCGGTTTGGCTTATGCTGCTTACGCTGACATGGTGTGGTGTGAGACGGGTACGCCAGATTTGGATTTTGCGCGCAAGTTTGCGGAAGCAATTCGTGCCAAGTTCCCAGGCAAGATGTTGGCATACAACTGCTCGCCATCGTTCAATTGGAAGAAAAACCTCGACGATGCAACCATTGCTAAATTCCAGCGCGAGCTGGGTGCGATGGGCTACAAGTATCAATTTATTACCCTCGCTGGTATTCACTCGATGTGGTACAACATGTTCGACTTGGCGCAAGACTATTCCAAGCGCGGTATGACGGCCTACGTCGAGAAGGTACAAGAGCCTGAGTTTGCAGCGCGCGATCGTGGCTATACCTTCGTATCGCATCAGCAAGAAGTCGGAACAGGTTACTTTGATGACATCACTACCGTGATTCAGGGTGGCAAGTCTTCTGTAACTGCGTTGACCGGTTCAACCGAAGAAGAGCAGTTCCACTAAGCAGTCGCAACACATAACTTGCAGCAGTATTGCAGCGCCAAGTTTGCCCCATAAGGGTGACTTTGGCGCTGTTTTCGTTTACATTGGCGCCATGGTGAATTGCGTTTTATGTGCAGAAGAGGGCGGCACGCTGATTTGGCGCGGCGATGATTGCCGCGTTGTTTTGGTGAATGATCCCGATTTGCCCGGCTTTTGCCGCGTGATTTGGAATCGGCACGTCGCTGAGATGAGCCAGCTGAGCTACGGTGAACGTGATTTATTCATGCACTTGGTATTTGCGGTTGAAGGTGCAGTACGTTCTGTCCTGCAGCCCAAAAAAATTAATTTAGCAGCGCTTGGCAATCAAGTACCCCATATTCACTGGCATGTTATTCCGCGATTTGAGGATGACGCTTTTTTCCCTGGGTCGGTTTGGTCCAATCGCCTGCGAGAAACATCGGATGCCATTTTGAACATTCGCCGTCAGCAGGCCTTAGAGTTACCCCAGGCCATTCGCGCCGCGATTGCAACGCTGTCGTAAATTAAATCAGTTGTTTTAAAGCCAGCAGGTATTTTTCAGGACTCAGTTGCCCGCCATCCCGCTGGGATTCCCATAAGACCTGACCTAGGCACTCCATGATGCGGTGCTGCGCTTCGTGCTCCGAATCGAGTCGCTGCGCAAGTACATTGGCAATATGCCGAATGCCCGGTGGTTGATCGATTGAGATCTGCTCGCTAATCGATAAGTGCATCGATAGGTGCAGGAAGGGATTCGTTTCGCCACGCTCGGGCGTGTAATCTTGACTCAGTGCCGCTTCGCTGTCACCAAGTAAGGCATGGTGCTCCGGGTGCTGCTCCATCCATTGACCCGCCAGCGTCTCAAGTGGGGTCAAAATAGAATTAGCTTGCTTCTTCTGCCAGGTGTCGCAAAAGAAACGCCGGACTTCCTCTCGGCTTGGATTAAACAGCGCCACGAATTTGCCCTTTCCCCGTTTTTTGCCGGTAGCCACACAGTGGCTCAACAATGCATTGGGCGCATTCCGGTGATCGCGCCTTACAAACATAGCGCCCATGCAAAATAAGCCAGTGATGTGCATCGAGTAGATATTCTTTTGGAATGCGTTTGAGGAGCTGCTGCTCGACTTTCAGCACGTCTTTTCCAGGGGCAAGGCCGGTGCGATTCGATACCCTGAAGATATGGGTGTCGACTGCCATGGTGGGCTCTCCAAACGCTGTATTCAAAATAACATTGGCTGTTTTACGGCCTACTCCCGGCAGGGCTTCGAGTGCTTCACGGGTGCGAGGGACTTCGCCACCATGTCGCTCTAGTAAAAGGCGGCAGGTTTCTTGCAGGTGTTTTCCTTTAGTCCGAAAGAGGCCGATGTGCTCGATGAAGGGCCGGACACCATCTTCACCTAAAGCCAGTAAGGCGGCGGGTGTGTTGGCTATTTTGAATAGCTGACGAGTTCCTTTATTGACGGATATATCGGTTGCCTGCGCCGAGAGCAGGACTGAAACCAGTAATTCAAAGGGGGAGCTGTACTCGAGCTCGGTTTCTGGATTGGGATTATTTGCTTTCAGTTGGGCAAAAAAAGCATTGCGCTGTTCGAGATTCATTTTGTATTATTTTTTTCTGCAGCAAATTTTGCGCGCTCAATGGCTGCCGCAATAATCGTGCGTTTGCGTTCGTTCTCTTGCGCTTGCTCTACTGATTGGTCGCCACTACCAACGGTCTCGTTGAGTGCCTTTAGCTTGGCCTCGGCTTTTTTAGAGAGGCGCAGATTATTGTCGTGCTCTTCACGTTCCAGGCGATCTTCACGCCCGTGGTAGCGTGCCCGGGATAGAACGGCCTGCTCAGCCGACCACGCATCCCAGCCAGTTCGATTTTCTGTCACCGAAACCATACTGATGCAATCAACCGGGCAGGGCGGTACGCAGAGATCGCAGCCCGTGCACCACTCGGTCAGCACAACATGCATTTGTTTGGATGCGCCCACAATCGCATCGACTGGACAGGCTTGTATACATAGGGTGCAACCAATACAGGTTTTGGGATCAATCAGGGCTACTGGCCGTGGCCGCTCGATGCCACACTCGGGTTCCAGTTGAAGATGGGGTGGCAGTTGCCGGCCGGACATCATCAAAATAGAACTTAGACGCTTTATTCCTTCTGCGCCTCCAGGAGGGCAGCGATTCGGTAGGGCTCCCTCATCGGCCATTGCCGCCGCATAGGATCGGCAGTCCGGGTAACCGCACTTCGTACATTGGGTTTGAGGTAGCACGTCATCGAGTTGATTACACAGTTCAACTGAATTCATGCAGTGCCTTTAAGCAGTCGGCAAGCCCTGCAGACTTAGTCACTACCGAGGGCCTCTTGGACGGCCCCCTTTTTTGGTTTACTCGGAGTTTCCTGATGCGCGCGAATGAAATCTGCAATGCGGGGATAAACCTTATCACGCCAGCGACGACCTGAAAAAATACCGTAGTGACCAGCACCAACGACTTCGTAATGGTCCTTGCGTTCCGCAGGAATGCCTTTACACAATTTATGTGCAGCGCGCGTTTGACCGCTGCCAGAAATATCGTCCAGTTCGCCTTCGATGGTAAGAAGTGCCACATCGGTAATGTCATGGGGCTTCACTAACTCACCAGAGACTTTCCAGGTGCCACTGGGTAGGGCATGTTCTTGAAATACAGTTTTGATGGTGTCTAAGTAGTACTTGGCATCCATATCTAAGACCGCGTTGTATTCATCATAAAAACGAATATGGGCTTTGGCGTCGAGCTCATCGCCGCGTACTAAATTCTGGAAGTAATCCCAATGCGATTGCATGTGATTTTGGGGGTTCATGGCAATAAAACCACTGTGCTGCAAAAATCCAGGGTAAACTCGGCGTCCCGCTCCAGCATGTGGCTGGGGTACGTCATAGATAACATGGCTTTCGAACCACTCGTATGATTTTTTATCGGCCAAGGAGTTAACTGCGGTAGGCGATTTGCGTGCGTCGATTGGACCACCCATCATGATCATTGAGGCGGGTGTTTCTTCGCCGTTCGATGCCATCAGAGAGACGGCACCTAAGGTTGGTACCGTAGGCTGGCAAACAGAGATAACGTGGAGATTTTTTGGGCCAATGGTGCGGATGAATTCTTGGATGTAGTGAACGTAGTCATCGAGTCCGAATTCACCTTGATTAGCCGGTACTGTTCGTGCATCCAGCCAATCCGTAATGTAGACTTTATGATCTTGCAAGAGGGTACGGATGGTGTCACGTAATAAGGTTGAATGGTGACCCGACAGAGGAGCAACCACCAACACCACCGGATCTTGTTTGAGTTTCTTGATAACTTCAACGTCATCCGAATAGCGTTTAAACCGAATCAAATTGCAGAACGGTTTTTCAAGCATGGTGATTTCATGAATGGCAACGTCGCGTCCATGTGCCTTTACAGCACGGATTCCAAATTCAGGCTTTTTATAGTCTTTGCCGAGTCGGTGTAGTAATTCATAGCTTGCGGCGATGCGTTCTGCCCCAGGCATTTTTGATAATGGATTGGATGCGTTGATAAACGTCTCTGATGCTGTTTGTGCCCACGAGCTCAATGGCTGAAGCAAGGCTTTTTGGAACTCGTACAGTTGATATAGCATGACGCCTCCTAGAAAGTCAGTGTAACCGCCTTTACGCTAATACGCGGGCAATTGCCTTGGCCACGCGATCAATATTCTTGGTATTGAGCGCTGCAACGCAAATGCGACCGGTGGACAGGGCAAAAATACTGTCTTCCTTTTGCAGGCGTGCCACTTGTTCTGCAGTAAGCCCCGAATAGGAGAACATGCCACGTTGCGACTCGATAAAACCAAAATCCTGTTTTGCCCCGTTGGCGGCCAAGCGGACAACGAGTTCATGGCGCATGGTTTTAATGCGATCACGCATGTGTGCGAGCTCATCTTCCCACTGCTGACGTAGGTTGGGATTATTGAGCACTGCAGCCACAATTGCCCCACCATGGGTTGGTGGGTTGGAGTAGTTCGTGCGAATCACGCGCTTGAGTTGCGAGAGTACGCGTGCCGACTCATCTCGGTTTTGGGTCACGATGGATAGAGCGCCTACACGCTCGCCATACAGGGAAAATGATTTTGAAAAGGAGCTGGATACAAAAAAGGATAAGCCCGATTCTGCAAACAGGCGTGCAGCAAGCCCATCCTCTTCTATGCCTTGAGCAAAACCTTGATACGCCATATCTAAAAAAGGAATGAGGTCGCGCTCGCGGCAGATTTCAATGACCTTGAGCCATTGTTCTTTATTGAGATCAGCGCCGGTGGGGTTATGGCAGCAGACATGCAGCACAACCAGGGTGCGCTTTGGAAAGGACATTAAAGACTTAACCATGCCAGCAAAATCAACGCCACGTGTCTTGCTGTCGAAGTAGGTGTACTCGAGTACTTCGTAGCCGGCGGCTTCGAAAACGCCGCGGTGGTTTTCCCAGCTGGGGTTGCTAATGGCTGCTGGTACGTTTGGTTCAATACGCCGCACAAAGTCGCCGCCGACGCGTAAAGCACCTGTTCCCCCAAGGCACTCTGCAGTAACGACGCGGCCCTCTTTAATTAATGGCGAGTCTTCGCCGAAGAGGAGTTTTTGCACTCCCATGTTGTAGGGGCTTGGACCCTCAATCGGGATGTAGCTCCGCGGGGATTGTTTGGCAACGATTTCTTTTTCAGCCTCAATTACCGCCTTGAGTAAAGGCACCTTGCCCTCATCGGTGTAGTAAACGCCAACCCCTAAATTCACCTTTTCTGGATTTTGGTCGGCCACATAAGCCTCGGTTAGGCCAAAAATGGGGTCTTTGGGGGCAAGTTGTACTGAGGAAAACAGATTCATGGGGTAGTGGGCGTCGGTAAATGGTTAAAAAGAAGGCGTGATCTCAAAGAATGGGTGATTTTTAGAGGAATGGCTGACTATCTTTAGATAAAAACGGCAAAATCAACGTTTATGTGAAATTCTCTGTGAAATTGTTTGCAGATGAAATGATAGCCGAGATGCCTCCAAAGTCCCCGAAACCAAGCCCTAAACCCACCGCTGCGAGCCCCGAGGTGGAGCTGCAGCTCAGCAGCGCGCCAGAAGGGCTGGATCCGGCTAAGTTTGTGCGTTTTCCAGACTCGCCATTTGAGCTCTATCAGCCTTTTCCTCCTGCAGGGGATCAGCCGCAAGCCATTGATCTCTTGGTTGCCGGAATTGAGGATGGTCTGTCGTTTCAAACTCTATTGGGCGTTACGGGATCGGGCAAAACCTACACCATGGCCAATGTAATTGCCCGCATGGGTCGGCCTGCCATCGTCTTTGCGCCGAATAAAACCTTGGCTGCTCAGTTGTACAGCGAATTCAGGGAGTTTTTTCCGCGCAATGCGGTCGAATACTTTGTGAGCTATTACGACTATTACCAGCCTGAAGCTTACGTGCCGCACCGCGATCTCTTTATTGAAAAGGATTCGGCTATCAATGAACACATTGAGCAGATGCGCTTGTCTGCCACCAAGAGTTTATTAGAGCGCCGTGATGTTGTGATTGTGGCATCGGTCTCGGCGATTTACGGTATCGGTAATCCGGGGGATTACCACAGCATGGTGATGACCTTACGCCCCGGCGACAAGATGAGTCAGCGCGATATTGTGACGCGCTTAATTGCGATGCAGTATGACCGCAATGAAATGGATTTTCAGCGGGGCGTATTTCGAGTACGCGGTGACACCATCGATATTTTTCCGGCGGAACACAATGAGCTCGCAGTCCGGGTTGAGCTATTTGATGATGTGATTGAAAGCCTGCAATTTTTTGATCCCTTAACGGGCCGCATCAAGCAAAAAATCCCCCGTTTTACGGTTTACCCCAGCTCCCATTACGTTACCCCGCGGGAAACCGTACTCAATGCCATTGAGACCATCAAAACCGAATTACGCGAACGTCTTGATGAGTTTGTGAAAGACGGCAAGCTGGTTGAGGCACAACGCCTAGAACAGCGCACGCGCTTTGATCTTGAGATGCTCAATGAATTGGGATTTTGCAAAGGCATTGAAAACTACTCGCGCCATTTGTCGGGTGCAAAACCCGGCGAGTCGCCCCCGACCTTAGTCGACTATCTACCTCAAGATGCCTTGATGTTCTTGGATGAGAGTCACGTGATGATTGGGCAATTGAATGCCATGTACAACGGCGATCGGTCACGCAAACAAACACTAGTAGACTTTGGCTTTCGTCTGCCGTCGGCACTCGATAATCGCCCGCTGAAGTTTCCCGAGTTTGAAAGCAAAATGCGTCAAGCGATGTTTGTATCTGCTACGCCAGCTGACTACGAGGCATCCAAAACCGGTCAGGTGGTTGAGCAGGTGGCCAGACCAACGGGGCTGGTTGACCCCCAAATTGAGGTGTTGCCGGCCAGCTCGCAAGTGGATGATTTACTCAACCAAATTCATGAGCGCGTCAAGGTGGGCGAGCGCGTATTGGTCACCGTATTAACCAAACGAATGGCCGAGCAACTCACGGACTTTTTATCGGACAACGGCGTCAAGGTACGCTATGTGCACTCCGATATTGATACGGTCGAGCGTGTTGAGATTATTCGGGACTTGCGGCTGGGCGCATTTGATGTGCTGGTTGGGATTAACTTGCTGCGAGAGGGTCTCGATATTCCCGAGGTATCGCTGGTTGCTATTTTGGATGCGGACAAGGAAGGCTTTTTACGTTCGGAACGCAGCCTGATTCAAACCATCGGCAGGGCGGCGCGCAATATGAATGGCAAGGCAATCTTGTACGCCGATCGCATTACCGATTCGATGCGCCGTGCCATGGACGAGACCGAACGCCGTCGCACCAAGCAAATCACCTTTAACAAAGAGCACGGTATTGAGCCCCGCGGCGTAACTAAGCGTATTAAGGACATTATTGATGGGGTCTATGACGTCAAAGAGAAGCGCTCCGAGTTTGTGGCCGCCGAAGAACAGGCCCACTATGCTGGATTAAGTGAGCGGGCGCTCTCGGCAGAAATCAAGCGCCTAGAGAAGCAAATGAACGCCGAAGCCAAAAATTTGGAGTTTGAAAAGGCGGCTGCGACCCGTGATCGCCTCAGCAAAGTGAAGCAAATGGCCTTTGGAGCCCTGTCGCAGGATGCCCTATAGCCAAAATGGGTAGTACCCGAGCAAATTAGTAGGGTATCTGTTATTCTTGACTATAACGGTTGGGTATTACCCGCCCGACTGTGCGCTGTCCATAACAATCCATTACCAAGGTGCCATATGAGACTTACAACAAAAGGTCGTTTTGCAGTAACCGCCATGATTGATTTGGCTTTACGGGAGGCCCATGGGCCAGTTACCCTTGCCGGTATTAGCCAAAGGCAACACATTTCACTTTCTTACCTAGAACAGCTGTTTGGTAAGTTACGTCGCTTTAACATCGTTGAGAGTACACGCGGCCCAGGCGGCGGCTACACCCTTGCGCGCAAGCCAGAAGAGGTCAGCGTTGCCGATATTATTGTCGCGGTGGATGAGCCCTTGGATGCAACCCAGTGTGGCGGCAAAGGCAATTGCCATGGCGATGACGACGAACACGGTCGTTGCATGACGCACGATTTATGGGCCAATCTGAATACCCGCATGGTGGAATACCTGGCTTCGGTATCCCTGCGCGATTTAGTGGCCCAGCAGGCTGGTCGAGGTCAGGTCATTCACGATTTGCGCGAGCGAAAAGTGAAGACTGAGCCAATGAAGCTAATGAAAGCGGCTCCAGTAACGCTTGCTAAAAAAGAGACCAGCGTTACAGCCAAACCGCATCTAGTGAATTCCGTTTTTAACCTTGCACGGCAAAGTTAAGTTTCATCATTTAATCGCTTACAACTGAAGACTTTATTTATGAACGCACCTGAAACTAAAGCCATCCAGCCGGTATCGCTGTTTAGCCCTAAACATTTTCCAGTCTATATGGACTACTCCTCCACTACTCCGATTGATCCTCGCGTAGTTGACAAGATGATTCCTTACCTGCGCGAGCAGTTTGGCAATGCAGCTTCGCGTAGCCATGCATTTGGCTGGGCTGCAGAAGAGGCGGTTGAAGAGGCTCGCGATGAAGTAGCCAAGCTAGTTCATGCTGATCCCCGTGAAATCGTTTGGACCAGTGGCGCAACAGAAAGTATTAATTTGGCAGTGAAAGGTGCGGCGCACTTTTATCAAGAAAAAGGCAAGCACCTCATCACCATTAAAACCGAGCACAAGGCGACCCTAGATACCTGCCGTGAGCTCGAGCGGGAAGGGTTTGAAGTCACCTACCTTGATGTATTGCCCAATGGCCTGATTGATTTTGATGCGCTGCAAGCTGCTATTCGGCCCGATACGATTTTGGTTTCGGTAATGTATGTAAATAATGAAATTGGCGTGATCCAGGATATTCCGCGTATTGGCGAATTGACTCGTTCAAAAGGCATCATCTTGCATGTTGATGCAGCGCAAGCCACCGGCAAGATTGAAATTGACCTCGAAAAAATCAAAGTGGATTTGATGAGTTTTTCTGCACACAAATCCTATGGCCCTAAAGGCATTGGCGCTTTGTTTGTGCGTCGCAAGCCCCGCATCCGCATTGAAGCGCAAATTCATGGCGGCGGTCATGAGCGGGGTATGCGCTCGGGAACATTACCAGTGCATCAAATTGTCGGCATGGGTGAAGCGTTTAAATTTGCCCGCCTCGATATGATTGAAGAGAATAAGCGCATTCGTGCCTTGCGCGATCGCCTTTTAAATGGCCTGCGTGACATTGAAGAGGTCTACGTCAATGGTGATATGGACCAACGCGTGGCACACAACCTCAACATTAGCTTTAATTACGTTGAAGGCGAGTCGATGCTGATGGCCTTGAAAGACATCGCGATTTCATCGGGATCGGCGTGTACCTCGGCATCCTTAGAGCCGTCCTATGTATTGCGCGCCTTAGGTCGCAATGATGAACTGGCGCACAGCTCCATTCGGTTTACCATTGGCCGCTTTACTACCGAAGAGGAAGTTGATTTTACGGTGCAATTGGTCAAGGAAAAGATCGCCAAGCTCCGCGAATTGTCTCCTTTATGGGAGATGTTCAAAGACGGCATTGATTTGAGTACGATTAAGTGGGCTGCCCACTAAGCAGATTAAGACAGTAGGAGAAAGAACCATGGCATATAGCGATAAAGTAATTGATCATTATGAAAACCCCCGTAACGTGGGTTCATTTGCAAAAACCGATGACAACGTCGGCACCGGCATGGTGGGCGCGCCTGCCTGCGGCGACGTGATGAAATTGCAAATTCGGGTGAATGAGCAGGGCATCATTGAGGATGCGAAGTTCAAAACCTACGGATGCGGATCGGCGATTGCATCTTCGTCACTCGTAACTGAGTGGGTTAAAGGCAAAACACTGGATCAAGCCCTTGAAATTAAAAACTCTTTAATAGCTGAAGAGTTGGCCTTGCCACCGGTTAAAATCCATTGCTCCATTTTGGCGGAAGATGCCATCAAGGCGGCGGTTCAGGATTACAAAGAGAAGCACCCTGGCAATTAAGTTGATCTGCACTTAGGAATCCTTTATGGCAATTACACTCACTCAAAAAGCCGCTGCACACGTCAATCGCAACCTGCAGAAGCGTGGCAAAGGCTGCGGCTTGCGTCTGGGCGTGCGCACGACTGGCTGTTCAGGCCTAGCCTATCAGTTGGAGTATGTGGACGATGCCGCCCCGGAAGATCAGATGTTTGAATCCAATGGGGTAAAGATTTTTGTTGATCCTAAAAGCTTAGCCTACCTTGATGGCACCGAACTCGACTTTGTACGGGAAGGCCTGAATGAGGGTTTTAAGTTCCAGAATCCAAACATGAAGGACGAGTGTGGTTGTGGCGAATCATTCCGCGTCTGAGAATTACTTTCAATTTTTTGGTTTAAGTCCGCAATTCAGTTTGGATCTAGCGCAGCTAGATCTTGCTTACCTAGCAATCCAAAAAGAGGTTCACCCCGATCGGCATACCCAAGGGAGCGACAGTGAGCAGCGGATTGCAATGCAAATGGCTACCTTAGCCAATACGGCCCACCAAACTTTAAAGCACCCGATCCAGCGCGGCCTCTATCTCTGCAAACTGCATGGCGTTGAGGCTAACTTAGAAACCAATACAGCCATGCCAACCGCATTCCTTTTGCAGCAGATGGCCTGGCGTGATAGTTTGGATGAAAATGCAGATGATTTTGCTGCGCTCGATGCATTGGCGATTGAAGTTGACTCGGCATATAAGGCTGCTTTAGTTGAATTAGCGGAAGCAATGGATCGGACGCATAATTACCAGCGGGCAGCCGAATTGCTTCGTGGCCTTTTGTTTATCGATAAATTTGCTACTGAATTAGATGACGCCATTGCGGCACTTGCTTGAGTTAATAATCAATGGCTTTATTACAAATTTCTGAACCCGGAATGTCGCTTGCGCCGCACCAGCGGCGCATTGCCATTGGTATCGACCTCGGTACCACCAACTCCTTGGTTGCGGTGGTGCGTGATGCCCTGCCAAAAGTCTTGGCGGATGAGCAAGGACGCGAATTGCTTCCATCGGTTGTGCGCTATTTACCAAATGGTCGAACCCAAGCTGGATTTGAGGCGCTTGAGAGCGTAGTCAGTGATCCCAAGAATACGATTGTGTCAGTTAAGCGCTTTATGGGTCGCGGCCTCGGTGATGTAGATCATTTGGAAAACGCCCCATACGACTTTGTCGATCAGCCGGGTATGCTCAAGTTGCGCACGGTTGCGGGTGATAAGAGCCCCATTGAAGTGTCTGCTGAAATTTTGGCGCGCCTGCGGCAGTTAGCTGAGGATTCAGTCAACGATGACATCGTTGGTGCCGTGATTACAGTGCCAGCATATTTTGATGATGCGCAGCGACAGGCCACAAAAGATGCTGCCAAGTTAGCAGGGGTCGAGGTCTTGCGCTTGCTCAATGAGCCAACTGCAGCAGCCATTGCCTATGGACTCGATAACGCATCCGAAGGTCTTTATGCGGTTTATGATCTCGGTGGCGGCACCTTTGATATCTCGATTTTGCGGATGAGCAAAGGCGTCTTTGAAGTCTTATCTACTGGCGGTGACTCGGCATTGGGCGGCGATGACTTTGATCATCGCCTCTACTGCTGGGTAATCGAGCAAGCGAAATTGCCCCCGATATCGATACAAGATCATCGCGCATTACTCATTGCTTGTAAAACGGCCAAAGAGCAATTAAGCCATGGTGCTTTAGCTAGGGTACATCAAACCCTGAGTGATGGAACGGTTGTGAATGTAGGTGTCAGTCAGGCACAATTTTTTGAGATAACGCAAAACTTGGTTGCCAAAACATTAGTAGCGGTACGCAAGGCCTTGCGTGACTCTGGATTAAAAGCAGAGGAAATTAAAGGCGTGGTGATGGTCGGCGGTGCCACCCGCATGCCGCACGTGCAGCGCGCGGTGGGCGAGCTTTTCGGCACAGCGCCACTGAATAACCTCAACCCCGATCAAGTGGTTGCCATGGGCGCTGCGATGCAAGCTGATTTATTGGCAGGCAACCAAAGTAAGAATGAAGAGTGGTTATTGCTGGATGTCATCCCACTTTCGCTCGGTATTGAGACGATGGGCGGCTTGGTGGAGAAGATCATTTCACGTAACACACCCATTCCGGTGGCGCGCGCACAAGAATTTACAACCTTTAAAGACGGTCAAACGGCCTTGGCCTTGCATATCGTGCAGGGAGAGCGTGAGACCTCCGCCGATTGCCGCTCGCTTGGGAAATTTGAATTACGTGGTATTCCGCCTATGGTGGCCGGCGCAGCTCGTATTCGGGTGACCTTTCAGGTGGATGCCGATGGTTTGCTGTCGGTGCGCGCAACTGAGCTGGGCTCGGGTGTTGAAGCCTCAATCGATATTAAGCCGTCGTATGGCTTAAGTGATGCTGAAATAACCCGCATGCTGCAAGATGGTTTTGCTTCTGCTCAGGTTGACTTAAAGGCTAGGGCGTTGCGGGAAGAGCAGGTTTCGGCCCGCCGCTTATTGGATGCCGTTCAGGCGGCCTTATCGGCGGATGGGGATTTATTGGATGGCGCTGAGCGTGCGGCAGTAGATCAGGAGATGAAGGTATTGCAAGGTATTTTGGAGACTGAAGAAAATAGCGATGTATTGCGACGCGCTGTTGATCATGCTGCCAAAGCCACCGATGATTTTGCACAAAAACGAATGAATGCCAGCATACAAAAAGCGCTGACTGGTAAAAGTGTTTCTGAAATTTAATTTAATGACTGAGATTGAGTAATGACCCAAATTGTGATTCTGCCCCACAGTGAATATTGTCCCGAGGGCTCAGTGCTTGAAGTTACTCCTGGCACCAGCATCTGCGAGGCCTTACTGGAAAACGACATTCCGATTGAGCATGCCTGTGACATGGTGTGTGCCTGCACAACCTGCCACGTGATTGTGCGCGAGGGCTTTAATAGCCTGAATGAGCCCGATGACAATGAGGAAGACTTATTGGATCGTGCTTGGGGTTTAAACCCCTTATCGAGGCTTTCATGTCAGGCGATTGTGGCGAAAGAGGATTTGGTGGTTGAGATCCCCAAATATTCAATCAATCACGCCAAAGAAATTCACTAGTCTTACAACTACCCTATAGATTTAGACTTGCCTTTTGATGGCGCTGAGGAATTGGTCTTTAATGGCGCTGGTAATGTTTTGCCTGCTATGACGTCTGCGTTCCAATAGGCCGACTTTTCGGTATATGGTCTTACCGGGCAGCATCTGAATACGAGCCCGTTGATCCTTCTTCCAGTCTAAATTAGCCAACTGAGGGATGATGGAATAGCCAAGACCTTGCCTTACCAGTTCAATAATTGCCTCCACGGAATTGATTTCCATTCCTTCATTGACTTTCAATTTATTAACTTTAATGGTTTGATCCACCAAGTATCCAGTCCAGGTTTTTCGTTCAAACCGAATAAAGGGAAGGTTGGCTGGAATGAGTTCCCCGGTTTTTTTGGAGCCGATTCCTTTGGAACTGCTAAGCGGCAGAATAAGAACCATCGGCTCTTTGTATAGCTCGGTCCACAGAGCGCTCTGTGGCAAAGGAAATGGCGACTCCGTAACAATAGCTGCATCCAGTTTGCCTTCCAGTACTTGCTCCAGAAAGTCACTGGATAAACCCGCCATTAATTTAATTTCTAATTCAGGGTAATTGCGTTTTAATTCATTTAAGGCTTTGCCAAAATGGCCCATCAAACTGGAGACCAGGGCACCGAGGACGATGGTGCCACTAAGTTCGGTTTTGAAGCCGGCGCCCAAGGCTTCATAGCGCGCGATGATCTCTTGGATTGGCTGAATCAATGCGCGCCCTTGGTTGTTGAGTACGAGGGAGCGTTTATTTCGGTCAAATAGCTCAACCCCGATTTCTTCTTCTAAATGCTGCAATTGCTGGCCGGCAGCGGCCGCAGTAAGGCCAATTTCGCGTGCAGCTGCTGCCACGCTGCTATGGCGGGTAATGGAGATGAAATTTTTAAGTACGCGAATACTAGACATGGCCTTATTATAGTAAATAAATACTTTATCTCGATAAAAAATCTATTCGATTTAATTTTTACTATACCCCGATATAATTTGCCTATGTCTGAAACCAATCTTAAAGTCAAAGTCTGGCGCGGAGCCGAACAAGGTGAGTTTGTCGAATACCTTGTCCCGCGCAACTCCAATCAAACCGTTTTGGATGTAGTGACCTACATCCAGCGAAAACTCGACCCCACTCTCAGCTATCGATTTGCTTGCCGTGTGGGCATGTGCGGTTCGTGCGCGATGACGGTCAATGGAGTAGCGCGCTGGACTTGCCGTACCCACGTTGCAAAGATTGTGGAAGGCGATGCACTCGAGATTGCGCCACTGAATAATTTGCCCGTCATTAAAGACCTTGCAACCGATATGCGTGAGTTCTTTAATAAGTGGAAAGGGGCAGTTGGGTTTTTCAAGGGCGAGCAAACGCGCCACGATGATTTTGCCATCGTCAAACCCGATTCAGAGGAGCGCCAACTAGCCAATGCCGGTATTGAATGCATTGGCTGTGCTGTCTGCTATGCATCATGCGATGTGGTGGCCAGTCGCTCCGATTATTTAGGACCAGCTGCGCTCAATCGTGCTTGGACCCTGACCAACGATGTACGGGATACGCAGCAATTGGATCGATTACGTGCGGTAGCTGGCGATGCAGGTTGCCATACCTGCCATACCCATGGCAGCTGTACGGAGCGCTGCCCTAAGCAGCTAGAGCCGACCGCTGGTATTTCTGGATTGAAAAAGCTAGTGGCTAGGGCTGCTGTGCGCGGTACGAAGTGGGGTAAGTTGTGAGTGTGGCCATTAGCAATACCGCGCTGCTACAAGCTAGACTCTGGTATGCCCAGCGCATCAGTGCTATGGTGCTCGGTTTATGTGTAGCCATTCATTTATTCATTATGTTTTACGCCATCCGTGGCGGCCTTACTGCGGGCGAAATCTTAGGTCGTACTCAGGACAATTGGTTATTTGCAATTTTTTATGAAGTATTTGTGTTGGCCTGTCTAGTCCATGCGCCGATTGGCCTTGCAAATATTTTGCGCGAAAACTTCCCGCGCTCTCCGGCGGTCAGTGTATTGCCTTGGATCTTGGCGGCCCTGATATTGGTATTGGGAACTGCCGCCGTGATTGGCGTTTTTACGGGTGGAGTAGGGCGATGAGCAGTAGACCAAGGCTGGATCACCGGGCCAAATCGCACCTGTCCTACTTTATTTATATGGCGCACCGGATTTCCGGCCTGTTGCTTGCCTGCTTTTTGCCAATTCATTTCTTCTTGCTGTCTCAGTCCCTATTTGGGGCGGATGAGCTTGATCACTATTTAAAGCTGACTGATTTTTGGGCAGTCAAGGTGGGTGAGTGGGGTCTCGTTACTTTGTTAACAATTCACTTGGTGGGCGGTGTCCGCCTCCTCATGATTGAATTTGGCACATGGCGGGGATTGCGCAAGGGCTGGATTCAGGCGGCCATCGTTCTATCGATTATTTCCGGCCTTTTATTTTTAGCGTTAGCAGATTAATTGGGAGCACTATGCAGTTACAGATGAGCTTGGTAGAGGAAGCATGCAAGGAGCTGTATATCCGCGCTTTAAAAAAATTGCCAGACGATGTAAAGCAGGGCATCAATCGTTTAAATCGGTCTGAGACAGATGCGCGTGCTCAAGTTGTCTTGCAGACTATGGTCACAAACATTGCCGTAGCTGAGCGAGAAGATAATTTACTGTGCCAAGACACGGGTTTACCGATCTATAACGTCAAGATTGGCCGTAACGTCGAGTTTGATGGTATGGCATTAAAAGCCGCGATTCGTAAAGGGTGTGAACGTGCTACAACCGAGTATCCACTCCGCTCTTCGGTAGTCCATCCAATTACCCGTAAGAATAACCATACATCCTGCGGTATTGATATGCCGGCAATCCACCTCGACTTCAGTGCTGACAATGAAGTAGTTGAGATTGAAATGATTCCCAAGGGAAGCGGCTCTGAGAATAACTCCTATCTGAAGATGGCCATTCCTGCAGAAGGTATTTTGGGGGTGAAAGTATTTGTCATTGAAAGTGTTGTTGCATCCGGCGGGAAGACCTGCCCACCAACCATTGTTGGTGTCGGTGTTGGCGGAACGTCAGATCAGTGCGTGGCCATGGCCAAGCGGGCCGCTACACGCCCGATCGGTAGCGCCTGTGCCGATGCGGAGGGTGCAAAGCTCGAGCAAGAGCTGAGTGCGGCGGTCAATCGGCTTGGCATTGGCCCGCAAGGCTTGGGCGGTGACGGCACTGCGTTTGCAGTCCATGTCGAATTAGCTGCAACCCACATTACGATGAACCCAGTAGCGGTCAATATGCAATGCCACTCTGCGAGGCGCGCTCGCGCGACCTTTACGCCAGGCGGTGTTGAGTACGGATTTTAGGAAGAGCAATGGCACATTACTATTTACCTACGCCTGTCAGCGAAGCCGATATCCGGCGCTTAAAAATCAACGATACGGTGACGCTGCAAAATACCCTTTTTGGTATTCGGGACGCCACTCAAATTCACATGTTTGATCATGATCGCAAAACCAAGTTTGACTTAACTGGCCACGCCGTCATTCATACGGCCCCCAATGTGCGCAAGGTGCCGGTTAGTGCCGAGTATCCGGCTGGTTATCAGCCCATCTGCATCGGTACAACTACATCCGACCGGATGGAGCGCTTCACCCGTCCACTGATGGCTCAGAATGGTGTTCGCATTATTGTGGGCAAAGGCGGCATGCGTGAAGGATCATTGGAAGCATTTGCTGAATTGGGCGGCGTGTACTTGGCGATTATTGGCGGTACTGCCGCTCTAGAAACCACCTGGATTGAGCAAATTGAAGACGTCGATAT
>CAMDKY010000041.1 GCA_945901245.1 Polynucleobacter meluiroseus
CTTGAACTCAACGGAAAGCTGGGGCCTGATTTAGGTCAAGGCGCTGGTACAGCAGCGGCTGCACAGCCCAGCAGCGAAGTCTTACAGGCATTACTCTCCTTGGGTTACTCCGAGAAAGAAGCACTTTTAGCAATTAAGCAAATCAGCCCCGATGCCTCGGTTTCTGAAGGTATTCGTCAGGGCTTAAAGTATTTATCTAAAGTGTAAATTGCACGAAGCGAATACACTCTCACCATGGCCATACACACCGACGATTTAAGCGCATTACCGGACGACCTTCCAGCAGAAGGCGATCGTCTGGTGAGTGGCTCGGCTGGTAATGCAGAAGCGGTATTTGAGCGCGCATTACGACCACGCCAGCTTGATGAATACGTCGGCCAAACCAAAGCCCGCTCTCAGCTCGAAATTTTTATTAGCGCCACGCGTGCCCGCAATGAAGCGCTCGATCACGTCTTGCTCTTCGGACCCCCTGGTTTAGGTAAAACCACGCTGGCACACATCATCGCTCGCGAGCTCGGTGTGAACTTGCGCCAAACGAGTGGCCCCGTACTGGATCGTCCTGGCGACCTGGCGGCCTTACTCACTAACTTAGAAGCAAACGATGTTCTCTTTATTGATGAGATTCATCGCCTGTCACCCGTAGTAGAAGAGATTCTATATCCCGCCTTAGAAGACTATGCGCTGGACATCATGATCGGCGAAGGCCCTGCAGCCCGTAGCGTCAAACTCGATCTCAAACCCTTTACCCTAATTGGCGCCACAACCCGTGCTGGCATGCTCACCAATCCCTTGCGTGATCGCTTTGGTATTGTGGCGCGCCTGGAGTTTTATACAACCGATGAGCTCACCCTGATTGTGGAGCGCTCCGCCAATTTACTTAAAGCAAAAATTGATCCCAGCGGCGCCAGTGAAATCGCCAAGCGCGCCCGCGGTACCCCAAGAATTGCAAATCGTCTGTTGCGGCGAGTGCGTGACTTTGCCGAAGTCAAGGGTACGGGTGTTATTACCAAAGCTATGGCAGATGCTGCATTGGCGATGCTCGATGTTGATCCGAGTGGGTTTGATGTGATGGACCGTAAATTACTTGAGGCCATCTTGCATAAGTTTGATGGTGGGCCGGTTGGTATTGATAACCTCGCCGCAGCCATTGGTGAAGAGCGCGATACGATTGAAGATGTGCTCGAGCCCTATTTGATTCAGCAGGGCTATTTACAACGCACCTCGCGTGGCCGCATTGCGACGCGCTTAGCGTACGAGCACTTTGGCTTAACACCGCCAAGCAACAACCTTGACCTACTGACATAGACGAATTTAGCTCAGCGTCACCTTTACAAAACGACGCTTACCCACTTGCAATACAAAGGATCCAGCAGCAACTTGCAAGCCTTTATCGCTAACAACTACTCCATCAATCCGCACCCCACCCTGCTCAATATTGCGATTGGCTTCTGCATTCGATGGTGCTAAGCCAGTCATCTTGATCAATGCAGTAATGCCGAGCGGCGCGCCCGATAAGGCGATCTCGGGAACATCATCTGGAATACCACCTTTGGCACGGTGATTAAAATCCTCAAGGGCTTTTTCAGCTGCTGCCTGCGAATGAAAACGGGTAACGATTTCTTGGGCAAGGAGCACTTTGCAGTCACGTGGATTGCGGCCAGCGGCCACTTCTTGCTTCATTAAATCAATTTCAGCAAGCGGCCTAAACGACAGCAAGGTAAAGTAGCTCCACATCAATTCATCGGAAATACTCATGAGCTTGCCAAACATCTCGTTTGGCTCTTCACTGATACCAACGTAATTGGCCTTGGATTTGCTCATCTTCTCAACGCCGTCAAGACCCACGAGCAATGGCATGGTCAAAATGCACTGTGGCTCTTGACCATATTCCCGTTGTAGCTCACGGCCGACGAGTAGGTTGAATTTCTGATCGGTGCCACCCAGCTCTAAATCACTCTTTAAGGCAACCGAGTCGTAGCCCTGCATTAGTGGGTATAAAAACTCATGCACCGAAATCGGCACACCCGAACGGTAGCGCTTGGTAAAGTCATCGCGCTCGAGCATGCGCGCTACGGTATAACGAGATGCCAGCTGAATCATGCCGCGCGCACCGAGCGGATCACACCACTCGCTGTTGTAGCGCACTTCGGTTTTACTCGGGTCAAGCACGAGGCTAGCTTGCTTGTAATAGGTTTGGGCATTTTCGGCAATGGCTTCTGCTGTTAGCGGTGGGCGCGTTGCGTTTCGGCCAGAAGGATCACCGATCATGCTCGTGAAATCCCCAATCAAGAAAATGACGGTATGGCCCAAGTCTTGCAGTTGCCGCAGCTTATTCAGAACCACCGTATGCCCCAAGTGAATATCCGGCGCAGTCGGGTCAAGGCCTAACTTAATTCGTAATGGCGTTTTTGTGGCTTGGCTGCGGGCGAGCTTGGCAAGCCAATCAGCTTCGACTAAGAGCTCGTCACAACCCCGCTTGGTTACCTCTAAGGCAGCAAAAACGTCAGGGGTTAGAGGGTATTTGGGTTCTGGGGTAGCCGCCATACTGATTCAATTATCGAGTTCGGTTAAATTAGGGTTTCAGTTACGATAATCGTATTGTCGCATTCCTCAGAATAGAGTCTACCTACCGCATGCATAAGTCCCACTCCCTTTACATCGGCATGATGTCTGGCACAAGCCTAGACGGGATTGATGCAGTGCTCGCCGAACTGGGTCCTAATGGCGAAACCCAACTCCTTGGGGCAGTGAGCGCCCCCTTTGCGCCCCCACTCCGAGAAGCCCTTTTGGCCCTCCAAACTTCTGGCGATAATGAAATCCACCGCGAGCATCTGGCTGCAAATACCTTGGCAATGGCTTATGCGGAAGTGGTCCAGCAGCTTCTTGCAAAGTGCAAACGGCAGCCCTCCGACATCACTGCCATTGGGGCGCACGGACAAACCATTCGGCACCAAGCGGGCTCCAATAACGCACTTGCGTATACCCACCAAACTCTAAACCCTGCATTGCTGGCTGAGCTTACTGGTATTGATGTGATTGCGGACTTTCGGAGCCGTGATCTCGCCGCAGGTGGCCATGGCGCCCCTTTAGTGCCGGCATTTCATGCGCAGCAATTTGCCAGCGATAAAAATACCGCCGTACTCAACCTGGGTGGTATCGCCAACCTCACACTCCTTCCCCAGAATGGCGATGTCACTGGCTTTGATTGTGGACCCGGCAATATGCTGATGGATGCGTGGATCGCAAAACACAAAGGTAAAGTCTTTGATCAGGACGGTGCCTGGGCTGCACAAGGGGTGGTGAATGATTCCCTACTAGAGCGAATGTTGACAGATCCTTTTTTTACTAAGGCACCCCCAAAAAGTACAGGCCGGGATGACTTTCATCTGCAGTGGCTGGAAAAGCAATTAGGTAGCAGCACTTATAAGGCCGAAGATGTGCAAGCGACGCTATTGCATCTCACCGTGACTACAGCGCTTCAATCCATTCAGGCATATGCACCGCAAACCGAAGTCCTGATTGTCTGTGGTGGTGGCGTCAATAACACCGCACTACTCAATTGCCTACGCGAGCATGCAAAAACGATATTCAAGCATGGCCTTGAAATTCAGAGCAGTGAAGCCAATGGAATAGACCCACAACTGGTTGAGGCCCTAGCCTTTGCATGGCTCGCATGGGCGCACAAAACAAAACGGCCAGCAAATCTGCCGGCCGTTACGGGAGCAAGTGGGCCTCGAATCTTAGGCGCTTGCTACCCTGCTTAAAAGTAATTGCTTATGCGGAGAAAGACGATCCGCAACCACAGGTTGTTGTGGCATTCGGGTTCTTAATCACAAACTGTGAACCGTTGATGTCTTCTTTGTAATCGATCTCAGCTCCAACGAGGTACTGAAAGCTCATTGAATCGACCAAGAGGGTTACGCCATTTTTATCAAAAGCAGTGTCGTCTTCATTCACGGCATCATCAAACGTGAAGCCGTACTGAAAACCAGAACAGCCTCCGCCTTGCACAAATACGCGCAGCTTTAATTCAGGGTTACCTTCTTCGGCAATCAGGTCCGCTACCTTTGCTGCGGCGCTATCGGTAAAAACCAATGGAATGGGTGGCTCAGCAAGATCGTTGGATTGGGTTGTAGCAACTTGTGTCATAAATGACTCCTAGTTCAAAAAGTGTTTCCCTATTTTAGGCTCTAAATGTCCGCTCCAGCATAAGGGCATTTAAATCCAGTAATACCACTTTAAGGCGAGAGGGCAATTTGGGTCAAGCCCATGGTCTCCGGCAGCCCAAACATCAAATTGAGGCACTGTACGCCTTGACCTGAGGCCCCTTTAACGAGGTTATCCTCCACCACCAATATCACCAGGGTATCGCCATTTCCGGGGCGATGGATCGCGATTCGCAGGCCATTGCTGCCCCGTACCGAGCGGGTTTCAGGATGGCTACCGGCAGGCATCACGTCCACAAAGGGCTCATCTTTGTAAAACTGCTCAAAAACCGCCTGAAAGTCCACGTCCTTACCTTCCTCGGTAATGCGCGCATACAAGGTCGAATGAATCCCCCGAATCATGGGCGTGAGGTGCGGAACAAAGGTCAAGCCGATCTGATCGGATTGCGCAATCGCTTTTAGGCCTTGGGTAATCTCAGGAGTATGGCGATGGCCTTTAACGGCATAGGCCTTAAAGTTATCGCTGGCTTCCGCCATCAAAGTGCCCACCTCCGCTTTACGGCCAGCACCGGAGGTGCCCGACTTGGAGTCGGAGATCAAATGCAGCCCATCAATCCAGCGTTTACCGCCCGTCGATTTCGGTGACAAGAGCGGCGCAAAACCCAACTGCACGGATGTAGGATAGCAACCCGCCAAACCGACTACGCGGGCTTTTTTAATTGCCTCCCGATTGATTTCAGGCAGACCGTAAACCGCCTCCGCCAAAATCGCTGGGCATGCATGGGGCATCCCGTACCACTGCGTAAATTCCGCAGTGTCTTTTAAGCGAAAGTCCGCCGCCAAATCCAGCACCTTCACACCGGCAGCCAGCAATGACTCGGCTTGCGCCATCGCAACCCCATGGGGCGTGGCAAAAAACACGGCATCGCACTGATCTAGCTTCGCATCCTCTGGCGTCGTGAACTTCAGATCAATTCGGCCGCGCAATGAGGGGAACATATCAGCAACAGGGATACCCGCTTCAGTGCGCGATGTGATTGCCTGAATGGTGACTTGGGGATGCTGCGCGAGTAAACGCAAAAGCTCTACCCCGGTGTATCCCGTTCCGCCAACAATGCCTACTTTAATCATGCCATTCTCCCCAATACGCTCACACCAAATTATCGTACAGTGCTACTACTTTATCCTTATTCACACCCTGATTGTAGAAACAAAAAGGGCCGCTTGCGCGACCCTTTCAGCAAAACAGAGCGACTGAAAGTAATTAGCGCTTGCTGAACTGCTTACGACGACGCGCGCCGTGCAGACCAACCTTCTTACGCTCAACTTCACGGGCATCGCGTGTCACCAAACCTGCTTTAGACAGGGTAGGCTTCAATGCGTTGTCGTAGTCGATGAGTGCACGAGTCACACCGTGACGTACGGCACCTGCTTGACCGGTTTCACCGCCACCGCTCACGTTCACTTTGATATCAAAGGTGGTGAGGTGGGCTGTAAGGGCCAAAGGCTGACGCGCAATCATGCGGGATGTCTCGCGGGCAAAATAAATGTCGATCGGCTTGCCGTTGACAGTGATTTCACCTTTGCCTGATTTAATAAAGACACGGGCAACAGAGCTCTTGCGACGACCTGTACCGTAGTTCCAATTTCCGTAATTAATAGCCATGTGGTTTCCTTAGATCTCGAGCACTTTAGGCTGTTGAGCCGTGTGTGGATGCGTAGCGTCGCCGTAGACTTTCAATTTCTTGATCATGGCGTAGCCGAGTGGGCCTTTTGGCAACATACCCTTCACAGCCTTCTCGAGTGCGCGACCTGGAAAGCGGTCTTGCATCTTATCGAAGTTGGTCGAGCTAATACCACCAGGGTATCCGCTGTGACGGTAATAAATTTTGTTCAAGCCTTTGGTGCCAGTGACACGCAGCTTGGATGAGTTGATAACGACAATGAAGTCGCCCGTATCAACGTGGGGAGTGAATTCAGGTTTGTGCTTGCCGCGTAAACGGTGTGCCACTTCACTGGCGACACGACCGAGGACTTTGTCCGTAGCGTCAATCACGAACCAATCACGCTTCACCTCATGGGATTTTGCGGAAAAAGTTTTCATGATTTTCTCAAATTGTTATAGTCAAAAAATTACTATCAATTCAATCATTCGCCCTTTGGCCCTGCTTATGGTTGCAGGCTCGCAGATTGATCAATTAAACTGACACAACAATTACCGCTGACTAGATCGGCAATTCAGTAAAGCCTTGAATTGTAACCCAAAAAAAACCCAGGAACGAGTCCTGGGTTGGAATCCACCAATGTTTGGGTGGAGGAGACAATTGCAGAAAGCTGGTTAATCTATGTTACATAACCCGCTGTCAATAAGGTTATTTTATTCGTAACTATGTTGCAATGCAAGAAATCTTTTTTTCTTCTGTTTTATAGTGTAACTATCACAATTTAAATCATAACCAATTGTTTATATTAACTAATTTTGAAGTAAGGATTCACTAATATGGAATGCAAAGTCACCTGGCAAGGGGCCGGAACCATGGCTTTTTCTGCAAAAACCGGTAGCGGCCACCAGCTGCAGATGGATGGACCACCCGATGCAGGGGGGAAAAATGGGGCTGCAAGGCCCATGGAATTACTCCTGGCAGGTACCGGCGGGTGCTCGGCATTTGACGTGGTTTTAATCCTCCAGCGCGCCAGGCAGGCAGTCACAGGGTGCGAAGTGGCTTTAACGGCAGAGCGGGCTGCAGTCGAGCCCAAGGTCTTTACTAAGATTAATCTGCACTTCACCGTCAAAGGCAAGGACTTGGATCCGGGCAAAGTCTCGCGCGCCGTGCAACTTTCCCATGAAAAATACTGCTCAGCAACCACTATGCTGGCCAAGATGGCTGAAATTACTTACAGCATTGATGTTGTATCGGAGTAAGTAGTTAAAGGGGAAGTGCAGAGTCAATCGATAAGCCGGATTCTGTCGCCTAAACTTGCGTTTAGGGGCAATCATTCCTCTAGGCCGACAGTTACCTGGCGGCTCAAGCTCCCTACCCGCAGACTCAGCGGGCCGCCTCATCGTCTGCTTACTTGGGATTGCTCCGGGTGGAGGTTACCGCGTTTCACCGTAACCAAATACGCTCGTCTCTGTGGCCCTATTCCGCACGTCGCCGTGGATGGCTGTTAGCCAACACCCTGCCCTATGGAGTCCGGACTTTCCTCCCCTTTCTTGCGAAAGCGGCGATTGCCTAATTGACTCTGCGCGAACAGTCTAACCGAGACTACCGGTACGTGCCGATAAATTACTCAGCCATGGACCACGCAATCGTTTCGCCAGCGCGCAGCGGCACCACCACGGTTTCTGCCAAAGGTAATTCCTCCGGCACCTTCTGCGCTACTTTATGCAAAGTAATGGTCTTGGTATTGCGCGGCATGAGATAAAAATCAGGGCCATAAAAACTAGCAAAGGCTTCAAAGCGGTTTAATTGATTGGCCGCTTCAAATACTTCGGCATACAAACCAAGGGCATTGAAGGCCGTATAACAACCCGCACAGCCACAACTGTTTTCTTTAAGGCCTTTGGCATGTGGCGCACTGTCGGTTCCCAAAAAGAATCGTGGGTTACCACTCGTAGCAGCCTCAACCAAAGCCAAGCGGTGCTCCTCACGTTTCAAGACAGGCAAACAATAATTGTGTGGCCGAATGCCGCCTGCAAAAATCGCATTGCGGTTCATGAGCAAATGCTGCGGCGTAATCGTTGCCGCTAAAGTATTTTTATTATTCGTATTCGCGTCACGAACGTAGTGCGCTGCTTGCCGCGTCGTGATGTGCTCAAACACAATCTTGAGCTCGGGAAAATCGCGTCGCAATGGCTCGAGGATGGTATCGATAAAAACGGCTTCGCGATCAAACACATCAATCTCGGCATGCGTCACCTCACCATGCATTAATAAAGGTACGCCTTCTTTTTGCATCGCTTCCAAGGTGGCATAACAATGCTTGATATTCGTTACGCCCGCATCGCTATTGGTCGTTGCGCCAGCCGGATAGAGCTTAAATCCAGCAACCCCGGCCTCACGCACCTTACGCACCTCTTCTGCTAGCGTATTGTCCGTCAGGTACAAGGTCATAAGCGGGGTGAAACCAGTAATGCCACTTGCTTTGAGTTGCGCTTCAATACGGCCACGGTATGCATCGGCCAAGGCCACTGTCGTCACCGGTGGACGTAAATTCGGCATGATGATGGCGCGGGCAAACTGCTTGGCGGTATGGGGCAACACATACTTCAAAACATCGCCATCGCGCACATGCAAATGCCAATCATCGGGCTGAGTTAATGTGATGCTAGTCACTGCGGTCATTATTTCGCTCCCAATCCAGCGGGCAATAAGATGATGCGGAAATCGTTCACATTGGTTAACGTTGGGCCCGTTTCCACCAAGGAGCCCAGCTCACTAAAAAATCCATAGCAATCGTGCGCCGCTAAATACTGTCCAGCGCGTTTATGTTCATCCCGAGCACGTTTGCGTGTAGCAGGAGTGAACCAGGCACCGGCATTTTTTTCACTGCCATCGATGCCGTCCGTGTCAGCAGCCAGCGCTGCAATGCCACCGAGATCGGGTGTGGCTGCAAACAGTGAAAGTAAGAATTCGCTGCAGCGCCCGCCGCGGCCTTTAACGCCAGCAGGCAAAGTCACGGTGCACTCACCCCCAGAAATCAAGGCCATGGGTAAAGCGCCCCATTGCCCATGGGTCAGAGCCTCTCGGGCTAATCCCGCATGCACTAAGGCAACGTCTTTTGCCTCACCCGTAATAGTGTCGCCCAAAATAAATGGGGTGTAACCAAACTGCCGCACACACTCGGCAGCAGCCTCTAAGCTGCGATGGGCTGTGGCGATCACGTGATTACGAACCGGCTGATTTACTAAATCAAGCTCTTTTAGGGTTTCTGGAATGAGTCCGCTGCGCCCTTTTTCTAGGTGCGCCAATACACTGGCTGGAATAACATCGGACCCCAGATTGTATTTAGCCAAAATTGCACAGGCATCTTCATAGGTGGAATAGTCTGCTGCGCAGGGGCCGCTTGCAATGTCCGCCGGCGAGTCGCCCGTGACATCGGAAATCAATAAAGCCTCGACACGAGCACCTCGCGCAATCGCAAGGCGTGCGACATTGCCACCCAAAATAGCAGATAGGTGTTTACGTACGATGTTCATTTCTTCGATTGGTGCGCCGCTGCGCAACAAGGCTTCGGTAGTTTGGCGCATATCACCAATGGTGATTCCAGCCTGCGGTAGCGTTAGCAAACTAGACCCACCGCCCGAGACGAGCGCAATCACGATGTCACCTGCCTTGAGCTCACCCACACGGCGCATCATCTGGGCGGCGCCATCCATTCCGGCTTGATCGGGCACAGGATGTCCTGCCTCAACAATCGTAATGTGTTTTCTGGGGGAGGCATGGCCGTAGCGTGTCAGAACGATGCCCTCAAGCTGCGCATCAGGCCAATGGCTAGCAGCATGGGACTCAAGCGCAGTTGCCATGGCGGCGCTAGCCTTTCCGGCACCAATTACCAAGCAGCGCCCTTTGGGCTCACTGCCTGCTGGAAAAATACGCGCCAAGCACTCGGGCACGATGTGCTTTGGCTCTGCGACTGCCAGTGCAGCTGCAAAAACGTCTTTTAGTATTTTTTCTTCTAGATGGGCCATGAATGTGCTTTCAATACCATTCTAATCAACTGCAGTCCGTTCTTGCATTTGCCACATTTCCGCATACCGGCCATGGGCTTCGAGTAACTGGGCATGGGTGCCACGCTCAATGATCTGACCGTGCTCCATCACCAGTATTTGATCGGCATGGGTAATGGTAGAGAGTCGGTGGGCAATAATCAAGGTGGTTCGATTGCGCGCTAAATTGAGTAACTCTTCCTGAATTGCCCGCTCCGTCTTTGAATCGAGGGCTGAAGTAGCTTCATCAAAAATCAACATGGCTGGTTTTTTAAGCAATGTTCGGGCAATGGCAACCCGCTGTTTCTCGCCACCCGATAACTTCAATCCACGTTCGCCCACTTGGGTGTTGTAGCCATCTGGCAAGCGCTGAATGAAACCATCAATTTGCGCCGCCCTTGCAGCGGTTTGCACTTCCTCCATCGATGAGCCTGGCTTACCGTAGGCGATGTTGTATCCGATAGTGTCATTAAACAAAACGGTGTCTTGTGGCACGATGCCAATCGCACTACGCAAACTGGCTTGCTGAACCGCATCAATGCTTTGCCCATCGATGTCGATACGACCGCTTTGAATATCGTAAAACCGAAATAGCAAACGGGCTAAGGTGCTCTTACCAGCCCCACTTTGACCAACGACGGCTGTAATGGTGCCCGCGGGAATCGTAAAGCTAATGTCCTTCAAAATCTCCCGCTTTTTTTCATAATGAAACGATACATGCTCAAAACAGACTTCGGGACCGGTCTGGTAATTCGCAATGTGCAGAGCCGGGGCATTGGGTTTATCGGCGATCTCCCGATCGGTGCTTAATAAACTAAACATGCGATCCATATCGGTAATGGCTTGCTTAATTTCACGGTAAATCACGCCCAAGAAATTCAACGGGATATACAACTGAATCATCAGCGTATTGACTAATACGAGATCACCCAAGGTCATGGTGCCATTACCGACCCCAACTGTAGCGCGCCATAGAATTAAAACGAGGCCAATGGCAATGATGATTTGCTGGCCTAAGTTTAAAACCGCCAATGACTTTTGCGACTGGATGGCTGCGGTTTGATAGCGAACTAAATTGTCGTCATAGCGACGCGATTCAAACTGCTCATTACCAAAATATTTAACGGTCTCAAAATTCAATAAGGAATCGATGGCTTTTTGATTTGCCTTCGAGTCCATATCGTTCATGGTCCTTCTGAAATGGGTACGCCACTCTGTCACCACAACGGTAAAAACAATATAGAGAACCAAGGCCACAAAGGTAATAATGGCAAACCACATGTCATAGGCATAGGCCAAATAGCCCAGCACCAAACAGAACTCAATTAAGGTCGGCACGATGCTATAGAGGGAATAGGAGATCAGCGACTGGATGCCTCGGGTACCACGCTCAATATCACGACTGACACCACCCGTTTGGCGCGCCAAATGAAAACTCAGCGCCAAAGAATGCAAATGGTTAAAGACCTGCAAGGCTACCTTACGTACGGCATTTTGGGTGACGCGTGCAAATAAGGCTTCGCGTAGTTCGTTAAACAGCGAAGCAGATACGCGGAGAGCGCCGTAAGCCAGAATTAAACCAACTGGCACTAGCATCAACGCTTGCGTTGCATCGACTTTGGCATTGAGCGTGTCAATCAAATCCTTTAACAGGATTGGAATGCCCAAGTTCGCAAATTTAGCCGCAATCAAACACGATAGCGCTAGCGCCACACGCACCTTATGCTCGAGCAAATAAGGCAGTAAGTCTCGAATGACGCGCCAATCACCTCGTGTCAACGCATTCTCTTTTGGGGGTCCAGCAGAATCAGTTGCTGCGGGGTGTGTGGTGGGTCTCATTAGCCTATCTTAGTGATGAATGGCTTACTCTGCTGCATTCTGGGCTTGTAAGCGCAGGATCGCTGCAGTATTGCTATCCGAAAAACAGCGTTTTGCGGCTTCAGTAAAGGGCAACCACTCAAAGGCGGTGTGTTCTCGTGGTGCTAAGCGCACCACCGTATTGATAGGCACCAGAAGCGAAAACCAATGCTCGCAGTTACTGGTAACGCCGGGCGCATAACGGTAACGCCAATCAGGGTAAATCACATAATCGACAGCGTGCTGCATATCCTGTAGCGCATCGGCCGGCAATGCGGTGATGTCGATGCCCGTCTCTTCAAACACCTCGCGTATTGCAGCTTCACGCGTAGGCTCGTCCAAAAAATCAAGACTACCTGTCACGGACTGCCAAAATCCAGGGCGGTCAGCTCGCTCAATCAGTAAAACATCCCCATTTGCATTGTGAATCACAACCAATACTGAAATGGGGATTTTCACGCGAACATTACTGGCATCAATGATGCTCATTTAATACGAAGTTTTCTAAATAAAATACCAAGGTAGTATTTTCGTATAAATTCAAATTTAGATTTTAAAGAGATGGAATAGTCTTTTGTATTTTGTACATACCAAGTATTTAATCCCGTTCTCAACAAAAAATCATAGCCATTAGCAGTCATGAACTTATGCTTATCCTGCGAGGTGACATGGTCCTCAAGAAGCACTAATTTAGGCTTCCACCGTTGAATGTCAAATCCTTTAAACAACTCAATTTCATGACCTTCAACATCGATGGATAGTAGATCGAAATTTGCCTCGATATCATTCTCTTCCAATATGGAATCAAGGGTTCTGGTTTCAATGTAAATTACGTCTTGCTTCACCTTGTTCGTATGAATTAATTTACTCTCTAAGGTTGAGCAAACACCAAACGATATTAAGGGTAGGATTTTTTTATGATTTTCTTTGCTCGAGCATGCATATGGCACAACGGTAGAGGTTCTGTGCTCTCTTAAAAGTGCGCACATATTAGGTAGCGGCTCAATTAAAAGACCATTCCAACCCAATTGCTCCAAATGAAAAGACTGTGATTCTATGAATGGATCATTTGCTCCAACATCAACAAAAACGCCATTTGTCTTGCCATTAAAGAATGATTGAACGCATTCCTGCTCAAGCGCGGACGGGACCTTATTGTTGTAGATCGTTTTACTTTGAAAATTGAGATACTGACTGAGAAGATTTTTCATAGTTACATTCTTAATATATTGCCGTCCATCGAATTGGCCAAGAGATTATCAAAGCCAACTAACACTGTGAATATTCAATATGCAGCAATAGACTTACAGAACCATACAATCTATCAATTCTCAAAAGTGGAACGGCTTTGTACTAAATTAATTCAAGCAACGACTACCCACTAAGCAGCTGGCGCAGCTTGGCGCAAACGAATGTGCAACTCACGCAATTGACGCTCGTCTACTGGGCTTGGGGCCTGAGTTAAGAGGCATTGCGCACGCTGGGTTTTCGGGAAGGCAATCACATCGCGAATCGATTCCGAGCCCGTCATCATAGTGACAATGCGATCTAAGCCAAAGGCGATACCGCCATGGGGAGGAGCACCATATTGCAAGGCATCCAATAAGAAACCAAACTTGGCTTGCGCTTCTTCAGGGCCAATATTTAAGGCACGGAAAACCTGACTCTGCACTACTTCCTGATGAATACGCACTGAGCCGCCACCGATTTCGCTGCCGTTGAGTACCATGTCATAGGCTTTTGCTAAACACTTACCCGGATCGGTTTCCAGAAACTGCATGTGCTCATCTTTGGGGCTGGTAAATGGGTGATGGCACGCAACCCAGCGCCCTTCACCATCATCGTAATCAAACATCGGGAAGTCCACTACCCACAATGGCTTCCATGCGTCGGTGAATAAGCCATGCGCCTTACCCCAATCCGATAAGCCAATGCGTAAACGCAGGTTACCGATTGCATCATTCACAACCTTGACCTTATCGGCACCAAAGAAAATGATGTCGCCATCTTTTGCATTGGTACGCTTTAAGATGCCATCGATTGCAGCATCGTGCAGATTCTTAACAATCGGTGACTGCAAGCCATTGCGACCTTCACTGACGGAATTCACCTTAATCCAAGCCAAGCCCTTCGCTCCATAGATGGCAACGAACTGGGTGTAATCATCAATTTCGCTGCGGCTAATCTCAGCGCCGCCTGGAATGCGCAAGGCGACAACACGGCCATCGGCTTGATTGGCTGGGCCAGAGAAGACCTTAAAGTCCACATCCTTCATCAAATCGGTTAACTCGGTAAATTCAAGATTGACGCGCAGATCCGGCTTATCCGAGCCAAAGCGCGCCATGCCTTCGGAGTAAGGCATCACTGGGAATGGATTCGGTAAATCCACATTCATGACTGTCTTGAAAATATGACGTGCCATGTTTTCAAACAGATCGCGGATCTCCAGTTCATTCAAGAAGGATGTTTCGCAATCGATCTGGGTGAATTCAGGCTGGCGATCAGCACGCAAATCTTCGTCACGGAAGCATTTGGTAATTTGGTAATAACGCTCAAAACCAGCAACCATCAACAACTGCTTAAACAACTGAGGCGACTGGGGCAAGGCAAAGAACTGACCATCATGTACGCGTGATGGCACCAAGTAATCGCGCGCACCCTCTGGCGTACTTTTGGTCAACATTGGTGTTTCGATATCGATAAATCCAGCAGCATCAAGATAGCGGCGAGTTTCCATGGCGACGTTGTAACGCAGGCGCAAATTCTTTTGCATTTGGGGGCGACGTAAATCCAATACGCGATGGGTCAGGCGCGTGGTTTCAGACAGATTCTCATCGTCCAACTGGAATGGCGGCGTTACCGAGGCATTCAAGATCACGAGCTCATGGCACAAAATCTCGACCTTACCGCTTACTAGATCGGCGTTTTCAGTGCCTGCGGGGCGGGCACGCACCAGACCCTTAATCTGAATACAAAATTCATTACGCACTTGCTCAGCAAGGGCAAACATGGCAGCACGATCCGGATCGCATACCACCTGCACAAAACCCTCGCGGTCGCGCAAGTCAATAAAGATAACGCCACCATGGTCGCGGCGGCGGTTAACCCAGCCAGCCAATGTGACTTCTGTACCAATCAGTGTTTCCGTTACCTGACCGCAGGCATGGCTTCGCATCGACATAATGTTCCTATGAATCTCTATTTTGTGTAAGTGTGGGGGCATTCCTGCGAATGCTTGGCGGCACAGAACCCATTGAAACAATATGCTTGAGCGCCTCTTCTACGGTCATGTCCAGCTCAATGACAGAAGAGCGGGGGACAATCATGAAAAATCCCGAAGTGGGATTTGGGGTCGTAGGCAAAAATACGTTGACGTAATCTTCACCGACTTTGGAACTGATTTCTGCTGCGGGCGTACCGGTCTGAAATGCTATTGCCCACGAGTTCGGATGGGGATAGCGAATTAACAGGGCTTTTCGAAAAGCCTGGCCACTCCCAGAAAACAAGGTGGAAGAGACTTGTTTTACGCTCGAATAGATCGAACGCACAATCGGAATACGGTTAACTTGCTTATCCCAGACACGCAACCACCATTGACCTGCAAAACTAATCGCCAGAAGGCCGGTGACCATGATGACACCGATCACAATCAAAATGCCTATTGCTGGGATCTCACGGAAATGCTTTAAGTCGGGGGAGAACTCCCCAGGGGAAATGGTAATGATAGCCATCATGACCGAACCAAAGATACTGTCGAGCACACCCAGACCCCAGGAAATCACCCAAACCGTGATCGCCACTGGAGCCCAAACCAGAATGCCTGCAATAAAGTATTTTTTCATAATTAATTAGCCTTGCCGGCATTTTAACGGCTAGACGATCCCGATGGGCCTGAGCCTAGAAAATACCGAAGGAAATCAGTACGGCCCCTGCGACAAAGCCGCCCACAAAGAGCAAAGTGCCGGTAATCAGCCGGCGCGTCTGGCGCTGCTCCTGAATCAAGGTCTTGAGCAAAACCAGCTCGGCACCCTGCTCGGCTTTAGTCGACTGGGCCAGGCTATCGGCCAAAAGACGGGGGAGGGTCGGTAGAATTTTGGCCCAGTTCGGCGCTTCTGTTTTGAGACCCTCGACCAAGCCCCTCCATCCCAATTGCTCACTAATCCATTTTTCCAAGATCGGTTTGGCGGTTTTCCACAAATCCAGATCGGGGTCGAGTTGGCGCGCCAAACCCTCGACATTAAGCAAGGTCTTTTGCAATAAAGTCAGTTGCGGCTGGATTTCTACATTAAAGCGCCGCGAGGTCTGAAACAAACGCATCAACACGATGCCCAAAGAAATTTCTTTTAGCGGACGATCAAAATAAGGCTCACACACCGAGCGTACGGCACCCTCTAATTCTTCTACCCGCGTATCTGCTGGCACCCAACCCGACTCGATGTGCAATTCTGCAACACGGCGATAGTTGCGATTAAAGAAGGCCAAGAAATTTTGTGCCAAGTAATTTTTATCAGACTCACTCAGCGCACCCACAATGCCAAAATCCAAGGAAATAAATCGCCCAAAACGCTCAGGCTCAAGGCTAATCAGAATATTGCCTGGGTGCATGTCCGCATGAAAGAAGCCATACTGAAATACTTGGGTAAAAAAGATTTCCACGCCGTCGGCTGCGAGTTTTTTAAAATCAACCCCAGCCGCTCGCAATTCCTCGGTACGACCAATCGAGATGCCATTCATGCGCTCCATAACAATCACATTGGTATGGCATAGGTCCCAGTACATTTCGGGAATCATCAACTTATCTGAATTAATAAAGTAGCGACGCAACTGGCTGGCATTGGCTGCTTCGCGCATCAAGTCCAATTCATCGTGCAAAAAGACATCAAACTCTGCAACAACTTCACGCGGCTTTAAGCGTCTACCATCCGCCGATACTTTTTCAACAATTTTCGCTAGGTCGTGCATCAAGGCTAAATCATCTTCAATCACCGGCAAGATACCGGGGCGCAGTACTTTGATTGCAACCTCGCGCCCTTCCCATTCTGGGCGCTGTGGTGTTGCGCGCAATACACCGAAATGCACTTGGGCTACCGAGGCACTGGCAATGGGGGTTGGATCAAACTGGATAAAGACTTCTTCAATGGGCTTGCCCAGAGCGAGCTCAATTAAGGTGCGAGACTCTTCATTCGAAAACGGCGGTACCTGGTCTTGCAGCTTGGCCAACTCATCTGAAATATCATCCGGCAATAAGTCACGGCGAGTGGAGAGTACTTGACCAAACTTCACAAAGATCGGACCAAGTGCTTCCAATGTCAATCTGATTCGCATGCCACGCGGTAATGAGTTGGGCGAGGCAACGCAAGCGACAGAGAGCAAAATCCGCTTAACTCCTGGCTTTAAATTATCCCGCAATAAGGGCAGCAAGCCAAAGCGCCATGCAGTAAAAAAGATAAAGCAAAGACGTGCAAAGCGAGCCATGCTTATTTACTCCTTTGCTGCAGCAATGCAATGCGCTTATCTAAACGCTCGACGCTATCGCGTAATTCCATGAGTTGGTTTTTGTGTATTGCAAAATCGCGCTGATTCAATAAAACCTTCTTTTCTTCACTAAGGTATTCAACGGCATTTTCAAGCAGATCGCGGCCAGCTGCTTTACCGGCACTCGCTATTTTTTTGCCTTGGGCGACAGCAAAATGGGCTGGCGCATCGCCAATGAGTTTTGATAAATCTTCTTCGTATTCCCAGCGCAACTGACCGGCTAAGCGGCCCAATAACTGAGCCAAATCAGCATCACCCGCAATCGTCACGGATTTAAATGCATTCTCACGGATGGAGCCGGAACTTGCAAGCAAGGTAGCAAGTGCTTGGCTTGATATGGTCAACACCAAGGCTGTTCGTATTGCTGGCGCAGATTCCCCATCCGGCATCAAGGAAGTCTCAGGCGGCGCTGCCTTCAGCTGCCCATCATCTGCAATCTGTACAGCAAATCGGCCAAACGGCATTTCTAAAGCAATGGCTTTGCCGGCGTGCTTTGCTAACTCCGCTAGTGCCCATGGCTCGCTTACCAATACATGATTTATGCCGTGGCAGATGGCTGCACTGGTAATGGGTCGGGCGGATGTCGATACTGAATTCATGGGTGCAAAAAACCCGCACGAATGCGGGTTTTTCCGTGGGGAAAGCCTAAGCTTAAACCAACTGCTGAATCCCGGCTAGAACCCAACCACCAGAACCGTGGGTTGGCTTGCTCAAATTCCAGATTTCAGTAAATGGCGCGGCCGGAGCATCAGCTTGCTCGCGAATCATGCCGGTAAACTGAATACTCGCCAGATAGCTATCTTGACCGGTTTCAACACCCAATAACTCAGCATTCAGAGTAACCACGTCTGTCTGGTTGCTGGCTTCGGCGCGGGCATTAAGGTCTTCGGTCAGTGTATTAAACATCTCAGGGGTTGCAAACTCACGCAAAGAATTTAAATCGCCGTCATCCCACGCTTTTTGCAATTTAACGAAATAATGCTTGGCATTATCGAGGAAGGCATATTCGTCAAAACCAGGGGGCAATGACTTGGTCACCTCGGGAATCACTGCTGAGGCGCTGCCACAGGATGCCGATACAGGTACAAATCCAGGCTCATTGCGGGCATTGTTTTGCTCATAAGAAGTACGCTGCATACCATTATTGCTAGCTGCAACTGGGCTTGCGCGGCCAGCGCCCGACATCGATGGCATAAAACGCTTCGCGAGGAACAAGAGGAGTAGGCCGACTGCCAAAGCAATCAGAAGACCGGTGAACATCGAGGCAGCGGCTTCACCGAGGCCAAAATGAGAGAGGAGATATGCGATACCGAGACCGGCTGCTAAGCCGCCCAGCATGCCACCGAAACCCGAGCGCTTGGGAGCTGCCGCAGCGGCACTACCAGCTGCTGGTGCTGCTGGCTGCGCTTGTTGGGCTGGTTTTTGCGCTTGGGCTGGCTGCGCTTGCTTTTGTACCGGAGC
>CAMDKY010000042.1 GCA_945901245.1 Polynucleobacter meluiroseus
TTTGGCATTGACAGCGCCAATACCTGCGGAGTACTGACGATCTGGATTCAGTGTACGAGTAAAGGTTTTGCCGCCTTTGCTGACTTCTTCAACCAAGGTTCCTTTGAGAATCCCCAACCAATTCTCATATGCAAGCACTTTGTCATCACCATCCACAATGGCTACGGAGTCCTCTAGGTCCAGAATGGTAGAGAGCGCAGCCTCAAGCACCACATCATTGACTCCTGCTGCATCAGCAGCGCCAATGGTTTTAGTCTTATCAATTTGGATATCAATGTGAATGCCATGATTACGCAATAAAACAGATGAGGGTGCTAAGGCATCGCCTTGATAACCAACAAACTGTTTCTCGTTAATCAAACCCGTGGTGCTTCCATCTTTTAATTTCACGGACAACTTTTTATCTATAACGCTATATGCCACTACATCGCTATACAAAGCGCCGGCTAAAGGAGCGGATTCATCTAAAAACTGACGTGCATAAGCAACTACCTGAGCGCCGCGAATAGGGTTATAAGCGCCATCCTTAGTGGCGCCATCTGCTTCAGAGATCACGTCTGTGCCATACAAAGCATCATACAAAGAGCCCCAACGTGCATTGGCAGCATTTAAGGCATAACGTGCATTAAGAACCGGAACAACCAGCTGAGGTCCGGCTTGGAGCGCTAACTCATCATCTACATTTTGCGTAGTGGCTGTAATTTTGGCTGGCACATCCTCGATATAACCAATTTCTTTCAAGTACTTGCGGTAAGCAGGCATATCTTTGATTGGGCCTGGATTGGCTTTATGCCATTGATCCAAATCACGTTGGAGGCGATCGCGCTTCGCTAGTAAGGCTGCATTTTTGGGCGATAAGTCATTCACGATCCCATCAAAACCCTTCCAAAAATCAGCACTTTTCACATTTAAACCAGGTAGCACTTTGTCCTCAATAAAGCGGTAAAGGGGGGTAGCAACTTGGAGGCTGTGGCATTGGGTGCGTGCGGTCATAATAGGGGGCCTTAAAAGCGGTATTCGAAGTAAAAAGATTGCATTGCAGTGCAATATATTCTGCCATATTTTTGTAATAATTCGAGAAAAATTAGGATATTAAATGCGGTTTTGAGCAAATAAAGCGACACTTTGATCTGTAAAACCAATTTGGCACTCTGCTTACTCTCCTACAGCAATGGTTTATGCGCTTAACAAGACCAAATTAAGAAAACAAGGACACCTCGCATGACAAGCATTTTGAACTCCCTGAGTCGCACCATACTGGCGGGATTTGTCCTACTGGCTGCCATTTTGCTCATTTTTGCAAATCATGCCTACATGGCTACGCCGGAATGGTTACTCTTTTTACTGCGCTGGTCGCATGTCTTGTTCGGAGTGATGTGGCTTGGTTTGTTGTGGTACTTCAATGCAGTGCAAATTCCCTCCATGCCCTTGGTTCCGGACGAGCAAAAGCCGGCAATTAGTAAGGTCATCGCTCCGCGAGCGCTCCTGTGGTTTCGGTATGCCGCTCTGGGCACTGTAGTGACCGGTCTTCTGGTTGCTATCTTCGCTGGCTATGCACACCAGGCGTTTACCTTGCAGCCAGCCTTTCGAGCCATTGGCCTTGGTATGTGGATTGCGCTCTTTATGGCCTTTAACGTGTGGTTTGTGATTTGGCCTAACCAAAAGCGGGCTTTGGGCATTGTGCCTGCCGAGCCTGCAGTGAAAGCCGCTTCAGCGCGCCGTGCCATGCTGGTGTCGCGTTTTAATACAATCCTATCGATTCCGATGCTGTATTTGATGAGCGCCCAATCGCACGGGGGCCTGTAGGCAAAAAAAGGGGTAAAAATGCAAAAAGTGCTCCACCCGCATAAAATAGCCGCAGTGGAAACGGATTCCGTTTCTAGATAAAGCGTTGATTCATTAAAACCATCCAATTAGGGAGACACCATGGAACACACATTACCCCAGTTGCCTTACGCGCTTGACGCCTTGGCTCCACATATTTCAAAAGAAACCATGGACTTTCACTATGGCAAACACCATCAGACCTACGTTACTAACTTAAATAACCTGATCAAGGGTACCGAGTTTGAGAACGCTACTCTAGAAGACATCATCAAAAAATCTGCCGGTGGTGTATTTAACAACGCAGCCCAAGTTTGGAACCATACCTTTTATTGGATGGGTCTTAAGCCAAACGGCGGCGGTGCTCCTACTGGTGCATTAGCGGATGCAATCAATGCCAAATGGGGTTCCTTTGATAAGTTCAAAGAAGAGTTTGCCAAGTGCGCTGTGGGTACCTTCGGCTCCGGCTGGGCCTGGCTTGTGAAGAAACCCGATGGTTCGCTTGATCTCGTATCCACTAGCAATGCTGCTACACCATTAACGACCGATGCAAAAGCATTGGTAACCTGTGATGTGTGGGAGCATGCGTATTACATCGATTACCGCAATGCACGCCCTAAGTACCTTGAGGCGTTTTGGAATTTAGTGAACTGGGATTTTGCATCAAAGAACTTTGCGTAATACCTAGCTAATCGTTAAGCCACTCAAGTCACCTGCGGGTGACTTGTTTTTTTCTGGTTCTACAAAACGGGCCGACCTAGTCAGGCTTATTGCGCATCCAGTCGGCAGTTGCGAAAAAGGATTCATGGAGACGTGCTTTAAGTAGCGCATCGATTGCCACTTCATCCATGGCGCGCTGCATGCAGTCCAGCCATTGATTGCGCTCAATTGACCCAATCGGAAAAGGCAAGTGACGGGCGCGTAGCTTGGGATGACCATATTTTTCTAGGTAGAGGTCTGGACCACCCATCCAGCCGGTCAAAAACAAATTGAGCTTGTCGCGGGATGTGCTTAAGTCAGCCGGATGCAATTGCCTTATCACAGCATAGGCTTCTTCTAAGTCCATGAGGTCATAAAACCGATCAACCAATTGCCGAATGGGCTCTGCTCCACCAATCAGGGCGTACGCAGTAGTGCGCTCGCCATGGGTCTGACCGTCGCTCATGCCAATACTGGAGGCAGTAACTTGACCAATGCAGCCCGCTCCGCGGTAGCTGTGCCCAATAGGGCAAAGCCCAGCAACTGGCCATCCGCTGACTCAAAGCGGCATTGCATTCCATCTTCTGATTCAATGACATTCCAATGACCGTTTGCCCCTTTAGCTGGAGGTGAGACCACAATCGGATAGGCTGGAGTTTTGACCATGACAGGCATTGCAGGGTATTGAAGCGTGGCAGTTTGTCCAAGAAGCACTGGCGCTAGAGCGCGCGCTGCTTGCATGATGGGCATGACGTAGGGCAATACCAGTCCATCCGTCTCTGCGCAGTCACCAATCGCGTAAATCGCATCCAGATTGGTTTGCAGTTGGCGATTAACCTCAATACCTACCCCGGTTTTGATGCCAGCCTCGCGTGCTAATTGAATGCGGGGACGTAAACCCACTGCTGATAGAACAACATCCGTTTCGATCACATCGCCATTGGCCAAGGCAATTTGGATTGCACCACCGCTTGCATCAATCGATTGTGCGGTGGTAGCAAAGTGCCAATGTACGCCCGCTACACTCAGCTTGTGCTCGAGCGCTTTTGCTGCGGCCTCAGGCAAGAGGCGACCGAGGGCATGCGGCGCCAAATCAATTACATCCACAGAATAGCCACCCAGCGTGAGGTCATTGGCAAACTCACAACCAATTAAGCCAGCCCCCAGAATCGCTACGCGCTGGCGACCCTCAATGGCTTTTCTAAACTTAGCATAGTCTTCGAGGTCATTGACCATCATGACTTGATCAGCGGCTGTCCCCTGCAGCTCCAATTGGATTTGATCGGCACCCAAGGCCAATACCAGCTTGCTAAAAGCCACCTCGCCATTGCTAGTCTGGAGTATCTGTGCCTGCGCATCAATTGAATGGACATCCGTATTGCCGAGCACAGTTAGATTGAGCTGAGCCGCCATGGCATCACTGCTTGAGCTAATTAACTGTTCGGCTACTTTGCTGTTGGCAAATGCAGTCGATAACATCGGTTTGGAGTAAAAGTAACCGGGTTCGCGGGTGACGAGTGTGATCGGCACTTCTTTGTCGATCTTACGCAGCTCTCGTATCACGGTGTAACCGGCTAGCCCGCTTCCAATAACGACGATGGGTTTAGATTGCATGTGGTGTTCGCTCAAAGCGATACTCCTAAAATGAATGTGATGTCTGTGTCTTTAAAAAGACGCAGGATTTAAATTTGCACCATCTCAAAATCCGATTTGGCGACGCCGCAATCAGGGCATTCCCAATTCGCTGGAACATCGTCCCAAACTGTGCCTGGAGCGATTCCATCTTCTGGAAGGCCCTTGGCTTCGTCGTAAATAAATCCACACACAATGCATTGCCAGGTTTTCATGGTATTTCCTTTAAAAGTAGGTATTCGTATTTTATGCGGCTGTTGCAAACTGTTTTGCTTTATTCAAGGCATTCTTGTAGTGGTTTGCATGACGCTCTTCTACATTTGCAAGGGCTGCAAAGCGTTTCGCTGCTTTTGCCAACATCGCCTCAAATTGCTCCGCATGCTCCTTAGACTCTGCGATTTGCTGGTCAATTTCGACTACGGCAGCAGCATTCCCTTCGGCTTCCGCAGTCTTTCGAAAGCTAGGATACATCTCCGAGTACTCATAGGTTTCGCCTTCAATCGCAATTTCGAGGGCGCGAGTAGGGGTAATCGTTTTGGCCGGGTAGAGCAGGTCTAAATGACCAAAGGCATGCATTACCTCTTGATCTGCAGTTGTTTCGAATATAGTGGCAGTCTCTAGATCACCAGCCGCACGGGCTAGTTTTGCAAAATAGCGGTATTTAATATGCGCCATCGATTCACCTGCAAAGGCAGATTCGAGATTTTGAATGGTTTTGATTTCAGGGCGAGCCATGGTGATTCCTTTCAGTAATGGGTTGTTATGCGTCAAACACATTGAATTGCTTAACCATGGGTGTATTTTGAAAGGAAGCACTTAATCAGTCCAATGAATTAAAATGATACTATTGATCTAATAAATAGATAACTAGTGAAGCGGTATTTAACACCATGACTACCTTATCCTCCCTAAAGCAATTGCGTTACTTTGTAGCGATTGCAAACGAGCTGAATTTCACGCGCGCGGCTGAAGTCTGCTTTGTTGGGCAATCGACCCTCAGTGCCGGTTTAAAAGAATTGGAAGATGCCTTGGGTGTTCGCTTAGTGGAGCGGGATCGGCAGCATGTATCGCTTACACCGATAGGGCAGGAGGTCTTAGTCCGCGCCAAAGCCATTTTGGCGGGGGCTGATGATCTAGTCGACTACCTTAGTGCTGCAAGTGGCCCCATGGTTGGCAGTATTAAGCTAGGCATTATTCCCACCATTGCTCCTTTTCTGCTACCTAAAGTATTGCCAGTATTTCGTAGTCAATTTCCAGCCTTGCAGATCGGTCTTCGAGAAGATTTAACCCACGAATTAATTAGTCGTGTTCACGATCACCAGCTGGATTTTGCGGTGATTGCCTTGCCTTACGAAACCGAGGGGCTGCTTACGAAGCCTTTATTTAATGACGAATTTTGGCTCGCCGCACGTGCTGACGATCCTGCTTTTAAAGGCAAGGAACTGCAGTTGTCGGCAAAGCTGGCAGATCGCTTACTCTTACTAGAGGAGGGTCACTGTCTGCGCGATCATAGTTTGCAGGCATGTAAGCGGGCCGAGATTGCGGGTGCGGAGGGCATTGAGGCAACGAGTTTGTTAACCTTGGTCCAAATGGTCGAGTCAGGCATGGGTATTGCTTTGCTTCCGGAGATGGCGGTGAAGGGTGGCTTATTAAATGGCACATCCTTGGTGGCCAGACCACTAACAGCCCCGGCACCGAAGCGCGGTATTGCATTGATTGCTCGCAGCAGTACCGCCCGAATCGATGCCTTTTTAGCATTAGCACAGGTGATTCAGGAAGAATGTGGTGTAGCCGCAATTGCAAAACCCACTGGGCGCACCGTGCGCGCTCACGTATTGGGCAAGTAAGCCCTATTCTTGTTACGATCAAATCTGTTTAATTTATCCATTCACACCTAGGAAGCATGCATGTCGACCCATTTAGAACTTCTCAGCCCTGTTTCGCTTGGTTCCCTCGCGCTTAAAAATCGCTTAGTGATGGCACCACTCACACGCATGCGTGCAATTGATGGTGATGTGCCAAGTCCGCTGGCGAAAACCTATTACAGTCAGCGCGCGACTGCTGGCATGATCATTACTGAGGCCACGCAAATCTCTTCCTTAGGTAAAGGCTATCCAGCCACGCCCGGCATTTATTCTGAAGCACAAACCGAGGCCTGGAAAGAAATTGTGAGTGCGGTACATGCCAAAGGTGGCTTGATTGTCTTGCAGTTATGGCATGTCGGCCGCATCTCGCATTCATCGCTGCATGCAAGCGAAGGACTTCCGGTAGCGCCCTCAGCGATTGCGCCTACCGGTCAAACTTATGGCGCCGATTGGCAATTGCATGATTATGAAACACCCAAAGCCATGAGTGAGAGCGATATTGCCGAGCTTCTAACTGACTTTCGGAGTGCAGCGCTCAATGCCAAAAAAGCCGGGTTTGACGGCATCGAAGTCCATGCAGCAAATGGCTATTTACTCGATCAGTTTTTGCAAGACAAAACCAATCAACGAAATGATCAGTATGGCGGCTCAATTGAAAATCGACTGCGCTTATTAATCGACGTATTGAAAACCGTCAGTGAGGTATTTTCATATGACCGGATTGGCGTACGTCTATCCCCCTATGGCGGCTTTAACGACATCGCCGACAGCGATCCTCAGGCGCTCTTTACGGCGCTTATCAATAAGCTCAATCCATTGAGTCTCGCTTATCTGCATATGATCGAGCCGCGTGCTACCAGTGCCGGCGGAAATGATCACATCGATGCGGCTGCGCCGATAACCTCCGCTTTGTTTCGGAAAGCATTTCATGGCAAGTTTATTAGTGCTGGCGGATACACAAAGGAATCAGGCGAAGCGGCATTAGAGGCCGGCCTTGCCGATGCGATTGCCTACGGGCGGATTTATATTGCGAATCCTGATTTGGCTGAGCGTTTCGCACAGGATGCGGCACTCAATCCATACGACCGGGGCAGCTTTTATGGCGGTGGCGAAAAAGGCTATACCGATTACCCTAGCTTATAAGTAAGGTATTGCAGCATGACAAGGCCAATTCGGATCTAAATGATGGGTATGCGTAAGAAGGGCGATCTGCCCAGCAAAGACTGCGTTTGCTGCGGTAGGCCCTTTAATTGGCGAAAAAAATGGGAAAAGGTTTGGGGTGAAGTGAAATACTGTTCCGATCGCTGCCGACAAACAAAACAGACTGTCAAAAAACTGCCTTCTCCCTGACATCGGCGGTTGGCAGTTCGTCTCTTTCGGTTTAAAGTAATTAATGATGCATTACTTCAATTACCCCAAAAAGGATCTGCAATGAACCAAAAAGACATTCAAGAGTGGCAACAAAAGAAAGCCAAAGAGTTGTTCGCTCTCTCGCATAAATTGCTCGATACCGCAAAGCAACTCAGCGAGCATCATGCAACGGAGCTGAAGCACAATATGGATCACGCACTCCGCTTTGCAAAAACGGCCGCTAAGAATGACCTCGAGAGCTTAAAAATGCTACAAGAGGAAGCAACGCAAGCCGCTGCTGATCGTCTGCAGACCTATCACAAGAAAGTGAAGGAAATGCTGCGCGAGATGGGTGATGATGCTGCTGATGAGGCGGAAAAGTATTTAGAGAAGGCACGCTCATCCTTATCAACTTGGCTCGAGGATGTCGAGAAGAAAATGCCTGCGGGTGGTGAGCATTTGGCCAAAGTAGCGCGTGACTTGTCTCGTGCGGGTGAAAAAGCATTCAAGGAAGGGCGCCGAGTCATTAATGAAGCGGCTGAGGCTACTGAAAAAAATATCAGCAACCTTACTAGTCGAACCAGCGCTGCTAGCCCTAAGAAAGCCCCCGCCAAAAAAGCCCCTGCTAAAAAAGCGCCTGCTAAGCGGGCCCTAACAAAGAAAACAGCAGCAAAGAAAGCGCCAGCAAAGAAAGTAGCCAAAAAGAAAGCTTAAGCTTTAAATCTTTTGTTGATTTAAGCGATGCGCGCCACCCCTCATTGCGGGTGGCGTTTTTTTATAAGACCCAGAAATGATGGGTGCCGTCTTTACCCAGTTGCGCCACTAAACCAAACTCCCAATCGAGGTAAGCCTGCATGGCTGCTGGATCGATATTGGTGCCCTCATATGGACGCTTATAGCGATCACGGGCAGGTGAGGCAAGGTGGGTTTCCCCTTTTTCTAGGGCATTCCCAGCCTTGACCCATGCGGTGTTGCCACCTTGCAATACAGATATAGGTTTACCAGAGTGCTGCTGCATTTCTGCGGCAGCAAAGATGGCTAGCTCCGGCGGCGTGCTGGTCAGTACATAGTGATCGGCTTTAGGAATCGACTTCATGGCCTGCGCCAATTCAGAGCGAAGCGCAAACCATGCGCCGGGAATATGACCACGAACATAGAAGGCATGGGTACTGAAATCAATCACCAGCACTTCTGTATTGGACCGCTGAAGTTCGACTAGGCTAGTTACATCGATAAAGTCTACTTTTGGCAAAAGGGGCAATGGGTTCTGCCAAGCGCCACGCTCAGTCAAATCACTGGCGGTTATACCGTCAACCACATAGACATCCCACGCCATTTGGGCTAGCCACGATGCTGCCATGTCGGCGCGCACGCCGCTGGGGTCGGCTAAGACAATGCGGGCACCTCGGACTGGTACGACCATTTCGGTCTCTTGTACCAATTGCCCTCCTGGTGCAGAGCGAAAGCCAGGCAGATGACCAGCCTCATATTCTTCTGGGGTGCGGGTATCAAAAAAGTAGCTGGTACGCTCGCTCTGCTGCTGCCATTGCCGTACATCATTTAATTGGGCACGTTTTACCTTGGCCTGATCGGCAACGGAACGCGCACGTGCGGTAGCCTCAGCAGCAGTTTCAGAACTAACCTCAGCAAAGCGGCGTGTTTGTCCAACATCGAGTACTTGGCCGGCCAACTTCCAGCCAATCGTACCATTACGCAAGGCATGAACCGGATTTGGAATGCCGGCATTAATTAAGGATTGGGTGCCTAAAATACTGCGGGTTCTGCCAGCGCAATTCACAATAATCTGCGTATTGGGATTGGGCGCAATCTCTTTGACGCGCAAAACCAGCTCCGCACCGGGAACATTTATCCCGGTCGGAATACTCATGGTGTTGTATTCATCAAAGCGGCGTACGTCCAGCACTACCATGTCTTCATTGGCATCGATGCGTTGCTTTACTTCTTCCGCTGAAAGTGAGGGCGTATGGCGTTTTGATTCGACTAACTCACCGAAGGCTTTACTCGGCACATTGACGTCTCGGAAGAGTTCACCGCCCGCCGCCTCCCAGCCACGAATACCACCAGCAAAGACAGAAACATCGGTATATCCCAATGCAATTAGGCGCTGTGCCGCTAATTCAGCAAAACCTTCGCCATCGTCAATGGTCACAATCACCACATCACGCCGAGGTAGCTTTGCATAGGCATCGATTTCAACTCGAGAGAGCGGAAAATTAGCTGCGAAGAGTGGGTGCTCTTCAGCATGGGGACCTTCCTCGCGCACATCCAAAAAAGCAATCTCTTGGCGCTCTAGTAATTGGGTGCGGACAAAGGAATAGTCTTTTGTTGGAATTGTTGGATTGTTCGATGCATTCATTGTTATTTGCCCTTTAAACTTATTTTAGCAACTGATCAAGCGACCCATTTAGCGCGCATCAACTTCGCTTGACTTAGCCAGAATAGCCTTATCAACCGGATCATTCTTCACAAGTAGCCACATGGCGGCAATCACAATAGCCATGCCAATGAGTTGAAGTAGGGTGACGGATTCAGAAAGTACAAGCCATCCCATAAAAAGGGTAGCAATCGGACCAACAATGCCGGCTTGAGCTACTAAGGGCGAGCCAATGCGATTGATGGCAACCACAATCATGGTCATGGGAATGACGGTGCAGATGCTGGCATTGATTAAGCTGAGCCCATAAATCTCAGGCGCTTGGGTAAAAATGGCGCCCGGGCTATAAAACAGAATTTGAATGATGCTGCATACCGCAGAGGCTGAGCTTGCAAACACGACCAGCCGAACACTGCCGATTCTTCGAACCATCTCACCCGAACCGATCATATAGGCTGCATAGGCACAGGCACTAGCAAAAACGAGAATCATGCCTAGCCAGGCTTCACCCCCAAGGGTTGCGACGTCTTGAATAAAAACCAGAGTGACGCCGACATACCCTGTAATTAATGCAAGCCACTGAATGCGGGAGATCCGTTTTTTAAAAACAAAATACGAGATCAATAAAACAAGCGTGGGCGTAAGGTACAAAATGATGCGCTCAAGTCCAACTGAAATGTATTGCAATCCCAGAAAATCCAAATAGCTGGATAAAAAGTAGCCTAAAAATCCCAAGCCAAATACTTTGAAAGTATCCGTCCACGATATGGCAGTCATTGGACTGTTACGGGCTTGCCAAAAGTACAGAAGCCAAAAAAGGGGTAGCGCAAAAATCATGCGTAATGCCAATAGGGTTTCCGGATCGGTACCGTATGAGTAGGCCAATTTAATTAGGATGGCCTTGCCGGAAAAGAGAATGGATCCGGCTCCAGCCATGAAAATGCTGGCTAAGTACAGGCGGCGTGATTCAGTGCTTGAAAAAAAAGACATCCCGTTTTATAGCAGGTCGTTGAGAAGCTGTCTTATTTCCAAAATGAGTTCACTTGGGGTCATGCCAATCGGGCCACCTAACTTGATGGCTAGGCGATCGGCTGCGTGCGCATGGATTTGGACCCCCAGGCACGCCGCCTCCCATGGCGTCAGGCATTTCGTAATACCTTGGGCCGCCAAAGAGGCGATTAGACCAGTTAGAACATCGCCTGAGCCACCGACCGCCAAACCAGGATTGCCATCATTACAAATGCGGGATTTTTCGCTAGGCGAACCAAGTAGGGTATGTTGGCCTTTCAGTACCACGATCTGCTGACTGCGTTCAATAAGGGCTTCTAAGCTAGCCAGGCGATTTTCTTGGATTTTTTCACTGGTGGAGTGGAGTAAGCACGCCGCTTCACCGGGGTGGGGCGTCAAAATGCAAGGTACTTTACAGCGAAGGAGCGCGGCGCATAGTACGTCATCCCCTGCTATTAAATTCAGTGCATCCGCATCCAGGACGATTGCACTCAATGCAAACTCAAGTGAGTGATCGGTGAGGACTGCAGTAAGCCAGGCTTTTGCCAGTGGGGAGCTGCCAAGGCCAGGCCCAATGCCAATCACTTGGGGCCGTATGCGCTTGAGTTCAGTTGTGGGGCCGCTACTTAAGTCACTAACGTCCCCATTCTGAATCATGAGTTCGGGTTGATTGGCTAAGGCATGGGCTGATTGCCCATCTAGCATGCACAGCATGGTGTAACCAGCCCCACTGTGCAATGCAGCCTTAGCAGAAAGAAGCAGTGCTCCAGCCATACCAGGAGAGCCGCCAATCAATAGCGCTTTGCCCGCATCTGCTTTATTCGCATCCGCTGAGCGTTGTAACTTTTTGGCGAAAGCCAATGCCTCAAGCGGTATTGGAGCAGTATTTTGTGACAGCATCTCGTTTAATCAGCCATTTACTTTCGTTTTTATGAATGGCTCAGTGTATTCTGAAAGAGTGCAATGGTAAACGCACCATGCCTGCGCCTATGAACTAAAGGCAAGGTAGGTCGGACTGAGGGAGCAATACTTTCACACAATCTGACTACAATGAAATGGTCTCAAACGCATTGGATTGCTTATGGGTAATACCCTCCGCCGCAATACTCCAGTTAGTATTACTAATTTAGCGAAGCTCTCTGGGCCGACGGGCTCTTTGTCGGGCTCAAGTCAGGTAGATACTGCCTCTGCATTTACAGATGATGATGCCTTTTTGTCCAGCCAAGAAACACTGGGCATTCGATTTGAGACGGAGCTTTTAAAACCAGATTTGGTATTTCATGCGATGGGCATTGAAAATACGGTGGTTGTTTTTGGCTCTACCCGCTTTTATAGTCCAGCGCGCGCTGCAGAGATGGTGAAGAAGGCATCGACCGTGAGTGAAAAGCGTGTTGCTGAAAAAGCCCAAAAAGGCAGTCATTTCTATGATTCAGCCAGGCGCTTTGGTCAATTGGTAGCGCAATACAACCTAAAGCAAGACAACAATGCCGATAAGTTAGTGATGTGTACTGGCGGTGGCTCCGGCATTATGGAAGCTGCCAACCGGGGCGCATTTGAAATGGGTGATTTATCCATCGGCCTCAATATTAGTTTGCCACGAGAGCAAATTCCGAATCCCTACATCACACCCGGACTCGCGATTCGTTTTCATTACTTTGCGCTGCGCAAAATGCATTTCATGATTCGGGCGCGCAGCATTGTTGTATATCCAGGCGGCTTTGGCTCCTTGGATGAATTTTTCGAGGTGCTTACCTTAATGCAAACCAATAAGGTAGAGCGCTTTCCTATCATCTTAGTGTGTAAATCATTTTGGAATGATGTACTTTGTTTTGATAAGTTGATTGACTATGGCGTTATCGATGAAGAGGACCTTAAGCTGATTCATTTTGTTGAGGATGCCGAAGAGGCCTGGACTGCCATTGCAAATTGGTATGAGCTCAATTGATCGTTCCTTACATGCATTTAATGAGTAGGGGCGCAAGGGTATGAGCGCCCAATGGGACGCCATTGTTATTGGAGGTGGCGCAGCCGGACTCTTTTGTGCCGGTATTGCTGGTCAGCTGGGCAAAAAAGTATTGGTACTCGATCATGCGGCTGTACTGGGTGAAAAGATCCGCATCAGTGGCGGCGGTCGGTGTAACTTTACAAACATCAACAGCACGCCAAACCATTTTTTATCGTGCAATCCACATTTCGTTAAGGGTGCTTTAGCGCGCTATTCCTCTACTGACTTTATTGGCCTAGTGAAGCGTTACCGTATACCCCACCATGAAAAACACCAAGGGCAACTCTTTTGCGATGATTCTGCTAAAGACATTATTGCTATGCTCTTGGCAGAATGCCAGCAGGGTGGTGTCACGATTCGCAATCCCGTATCGGTGGAGCAGATTCAATCTGTAAGCACGGGCTGGGAGCTTAAAACAAGTCAGGGGATGGAGCGCAGTAAAGCCATAGTAATGGCCACAGGTGGGCTACCGGTACCCGCCATTGGCGCGACTGACTACGCATTAAATATTGCCAAGCAGTTTGCTCTGCCGATTACGCCAGTGCGTCCGGCCTTGGTCCCGCTGTCATTTACATCGGATGAGTTCACGCATTTAAGTACGCTTGCCGGTCTAAGTGTGCCCGTGCGGATTAGCGCTGGCACAAAAGCCCAGCGTTATGGCTTAGGGGATTTTCAGGAAGACCTCCTGATCACGCACAAGGGCTTATCTGGTCCCGCAGTATTGCAAGCCAGTAGCTACTGGATAGAGGGAGAGTCGATTGAAATCGATTGGCTCGGCGCGCATGACGCAAAAGGCAAACCATTTAATTGTGATACTTTGTTTGATGACTCGGATAATCGCTTAAAACATACCGAAACGATGTTGGCCATGGTGTTGCCGCAGCGTTTAGCAAAAGCATTTGCAGAACAGCAGTCGCTGCTCGGTCGCAAGTGGGCTGAGGTCGGTAAGAAAGATCGGCAAGCCCTTAAGGCAGTCCTGCAGCAGTGGACTGTAAAGCCTGCTGGGACTTTGGGCTGGAAAAAAGCCGAGGTGATGCTGGGCGGCGTTGATACCAAAGCGCTGGATAGTCAAACCATGATGGCAAAAGCCCATCCGGGTTTGTACTTTATTGGGGAATGCGTTGATGTGACGGGTCACCTCGGCGGCCATAACTTCCAGTGGGCGTGGTCTAGCGGCTTTGCCTGTGCCCAAGCTCTAGCGGTAGCTCCGGTCTAGCCGACCACTCGTGCCAAGAACCAATGTAATTGCGAACTTGCGAATATCCAGCGAGACGCAGCGCCCAGTAGGTATTGGCGGAGCGCGCTCCGCGATGGCAATAGGGCACTAGCTCATTATCGATGCCAATGCCGCGACTCTCCAGTAGAGCCTGTATTGCTGCAGCTGATTTAAAGCGGCCGTGCTCTAAAAATTCAGACCAGTAAATCCACACTGCACCAGGTACATGGCCACGGCGTTCACAACACGCTGTGTGATCTAGGCCATCATGCTCTAGCTCATCGCGTACATCAATTACTACGCGCTGAGGGTGACCCAGTTCAGCGGTAATTTGATCGGCAGATATAAAGCCTGCATTACTGAGTCTGATCTCAAATGCCTGTGGCGTAGCGTGATGGGGAGCGGTGCTTACTGGCGCCCCATACCGTTGCCAGGCATTAAAACCGCCATGCAATAAATGCACATTACGATGCCCAAGGTATTCCAGTAGCCAGCACTCACGCGCAACCCGAACGCCGGTATCGTCGTCGTAAATCACTACAGGCGTATTTAGCGTAATACCAGCAGCACCATAGAGGTTTGCAGCCGTGGTCGCAAAGCTACGCATTCCGTCTGGTTTGGTGTTCGGCACAAAATAATCGTAGGTGCTTACTGAAATGGCGCCAGGAATATGGCCTGCAGCAAAGGCTTCGGGTGAGCGTGCATCGATGAGTAGCCCACCTAGGCTATCCAATGCAGTCTGCAGATTTTCGGGCTCAATTAAGAACGCCTCGGCAAGGGCGTTGGTGGAAGGCGTTGAAGTTGGTAATGGCATAGTCAAAGTGTACTCAGCTGAATGCAAAAAAGGCCCAAACAGGGCCTTTTGCAGACGATTTCGGCTTAAAACCGATAAATTACTGCTTTATTCTTGGCAAAAACTAGGGCTCGCCATGAACTGGGCGGCAAATTGAACGCCCATCACGCGAACATAGCGTTGCAGCATCTCGAGCGAGGCTGGATCGAGCAAATTGCTTGCTGGAATGCCAGTAGTCTTGGTTTCACGAATCAGTAGGGCTACTTGGGCCCATTTATGTAGTCTTTTGCGCATATATGTCTCCTATGAGGCAAATAACGCACTGACTTTTGAATAAGTTAACAAAAATTCTGATTTATTTTGAACTTTCTTAAAAAAAGCGCATTTGGCATGTTTGCACTAATTTAGTGCATGGGAATTATATCCCTTAAGGCGATCAGCCTAAGGCTTAATCTGCCTTATCGCAATAGTAGAGTCGATAAGTGATTCGCGCACGACGCTAATCCATTTTTAGATCCTTCATCCAATAGGAGTTCACTTGAAGAAAATTGCCCTCATTACCTTTTGTACTGCATTTGCAGCCACCAGTTTTGCGCAGGCACCCGCCAAGCCAGCAGCCTCATCGGTTTCGATGGTACCCGTTGCAGCCGAAGTCGTTGTCATGACCTCGACCGTTGACTCGGTTGACGTAAAAAAGCGCATCGTTACCTTGAAAGATGACAAAGGCAATACAGCAACCATGACGGTTGGCAAGCAGATTAATGATTTAGAAAAAGTAAAGAAGGGCGATTTATTTGTAGTGGAGTATGCCCAGGCATTGGCCGTTGGATTAGCCATTGCACCAAAAGATGCGAAGCCTGGTGTTGCTGGAACGCGCACGATTACCATTGCTGGCAAAGGATCCAAGAAGCCATTTGAGGAAATTACTGATGTGATCGTTGCCACTGCCAAGATCACCAGCATTGATGTTGCTAAGCGCACCGCTGTATTGACATTGCCTAGCGGCGAAAAGCAAACAGTCAAAGTGGACCAAAAAGTATTGGGTCTTGATAAGTTCAAGGTTAATGACGATGTCGTAGTCGAGTACATTGACGACATGGCGATTGGTTTTGTAACGCCACCTAAGAAGTAATGTACTAAGGGCGTATTTGATCGCGCCCCGCATCAAAAAAAAGGCCCGCATGCGGGCCTTTTTGTATGGCTAGCACGCCACCATGTGGACGTTACGTTATTGTTTTGCGTTCGGAAAGAACAGCTGTTCACCGCCCACCTTATAAGTGGCGATGGTATCTTGACCCTCTTTCGAAACCAGCCAGTTTATAAATGCCTGACCGTCTGCTTTTTTCACATTGGGAAACTTTTCTGAACTAACCAGCATCGCACCATACTGATTAAAAAGCCTGGGATCTCCCTGAATCAAAATAGTAAGATCGCCCCGGTTCTTAAATGAGAGCCAGGTAGCCCGATCTGACAACACATAGGCATTCATGCCCGATGCAGTATTGAGTGCTGGCCCCATGCCCGATCCGGTTTCTTTGTACCAAGGCAGGGTTGAGTTGACTTCAACGCCCGCACCTTTCCAATAACGTAACTCTGCTGCATGGGTACCGCTTTTATCACCGCGCGACACGAAAGTAGATTTACTATCGGCAACTTTCTTGAGCGCTGCTTGAATGTCTTTGCCGCCGGCGATTTTGGCGGGATCGGTTTTAGGCCCTAGCAGCACAAAGTCATTAAACATCACTTCTTGCCGTTTATCGGAAAACCCTTGCGATACAAAAATCTCTTCCGCCGTTTTGTCATGGACAAACACCACATCGGCATCGCCGCGGCGACCAATGTCGAGTGCTTGACCAGTGCCAACCGCTACTACTCGGACAACAATGCCAGTTCTATTAGTGAAAACCGGCAGAATATGGCCAAATAAGCCGGACTGCTCGGTCGATGTGGTGGATGAAACCAGAATACTTTTTGGGGCTTGGGCTAGTACTGGCTCGCCGCTAATGAAGCAAGCCAGAAAGAGCAGGGCAGCTGAAGATACTAAATGAACTTTTTGATTAAGTAACATGGATTGCTAAGTTTAAAAGAAGATGGCAACTGAAGCAGAAATGATGCAGGTTAATCGGATTCTGACCTTACGGCTTCCTAGCCTTAAAAGTAGCTAAAATCGTTTAGAGTTAATGCAGAAAGCCATTGAGGAGTTTTAAATTGAATGCACCGTCGCCCGTAGACCAAATTAAGGTATTGGCATTTGATGTCTTTGGTACGGTAGTCGATTGGCATGGATCGATTGTGCGCGAGGTCAGCGCCTTGGGTCTTCCAGTTGACCCAGTTGATTTTGCCAGTGCCTGGCGCAATGGTTATCGCCCAGCGATGGCACGCGTTCGTTCTGGGGAACTTCCATGGACGAAAATTGATGACTTGCATCGCATGATCTTGGATCAGGTCCTGGTGGATTTTGGGATAACCTCGCTCAGTGAGGAGCAAAAGCGCGATCTCAATTTAGTATGGCATCGCCTTGCAGTCTGGCCTGATAGTGTATCGGGACTAACCCGACTGAAGCGTAAGTTCACAATTGTGACCTTATCGAATGGCAATTTAGGTTTGTTGGCTGATATGGCAAAAAATGCTGGCTTGCCTTGGGATTTAATTTTGTCGGCCGAAGTGTTTCGGCATTACAAGCCGGATCCCGAAACTTATTTAGGCGTGGGTCAAACATTTGATTTGGCGCCAGCGCAAACCATGCTGGTCGCATCCCATAAAGATGATTTGGCAGCAGCCCACAAACTCGGTTTGCACACTGCGTTTATAGAACGCCCAGCGGAATTTGGTCCCAAGCAAGCCAATGCGGATTTAGATCGCGAAGCTTGGACCACCTTCCACGCAAAGGACTTTAACCAATTAGCAGATCAGCTCGGCGCCTAGTTACTTAAGGTATTTGTTTGGTCCAATACAATCGATCAATGGATCTAACAAATACGATCGGCACGATTGCCGCAGTCTTGACCACCTTGGCATTCTTGCCGCAAGCGTGGCGCTCTTGGCGTACCCGCAATCTATCGGGGATATCCTTGGCGATGTATAGCTTTTTTACCATCGGTGTTTTTCTGTGGCTGGTGTACGGCATCCTGTTAAATCAGTGGCCCATTATTGTGGCCAATGCCATTACCTTTGTGTTGTCGTGCAGTATTCTGTTTTTAAAAATTCGGCATCGTGATACCCCGCAACGTCCACATTAATAAGATTTAGTACAGAAAGGTTTTTCATGAGCACCCAATACGTCATTG
>CAMDKY010000043.1 GCA_945901245.1 Polynucleobacter meluiroseus
AATAATGAATTTTTTTGCCAACTTAACTACCGGTAAGCTCATCATGATCATCAGCGTGCTGATGTTCATCGCGCTCTTGTATTTTTTCATTCGCGACTTCTACGGCAAAGTACTGGAAGGCGTGAAGGGCAAAGAACACGATGCAAAACCAATAGAGCCAGTGATGACGGCGAGTTTGCAAAAAACCCACCAACTGGAAGAAGTCATTAATCAAAAAATTGCTAACATGAAGTTGGACCTCATGGCAGAGCGGCTCCGCATTACGTCCACTGCCGAGGTCCTCAAAAATCTGGCTGCCGAGCGCCATCTTCCTGAAACTTTGTATCAAATCTATTTTGAAACGCGTGCATTTCCGAAGAAGAGCCTCGAAGCTCAGCAAACCGACCTCGAATGGCACGCGCAAGCTGGAATCACTGATTTAAAAGTAGATCCCCTGCCCTTAGACGACGGTACGGTTATTCATTTCACCTTGCACAACTATCCCTATGCGCTTACCGCGATTAATCACCGTTTTGCTAGAACGCATTATGTTGAGTTAACACTGCGCGACGTGGATGATGTCCGCTTATTTGTTGTGCGCATTAAGGCAAATGAAACAACGGGTCGCGATATCTTAGAAACGGCCATCATCGAAATGAAGTCGGGAGATTGGATTGATGACATTGCTAGTTGCCGTTTATTAATGGATAAGCGCAAGACGGAAGTGCAGCTGATGGCAGAGCATCGCGAAGTGGAGATGCTCAAGCAGCGTTTTGTATTAAACCATTCGAATAATAAATTCAGCGCAAGCAAGCCTGACCCTAGTCGTAAGAAAGGCTAGAGTACATCTTGTTAGCAGTCCGCCCCCTTCGCTCCCAGCGCACGATTTATTTCTGGTTTTTAGCGTTTACCGGTTTTTTGGTGGTGGTCTCTTTAATGACCCTACTGGGGTCTGCCAGTGAGCTATCGAATTCGTCGGATGAACTTAAGAACCTCAAGGTAACCGGCCCCAACATAGAAGATTTTGTAAAAACGCAAAACATCGACTTTCGCTTAAACAACAACAATAACCAACGCCGACTGAGGGCGGCAGATATACCTAAACTGGCGGATGACGCAATTGTTCCGGTGAGCCTCGATGATGCCGTCAACCGGGCCTTCCAATTTTTTGCGGAGTTTGAGAATAAGCGCTTCAAGCCTATTTTGGATGTGACCTTGCCGGTGGTTGAATCCGTTGATCCTGCTTCCCCTGCTGGCCTTGCCGGAGTAAAGCCAGGCGATATCGTCACCTACCTCAATGCGGCCAAAATTGAATCCGTAACGGGCTTTTATTTTGCGCTTAACGATAGACCGGCTTCGGAGCTAATACTAAAACTACTGAGAAATAAACGAGACACCATAACGGTGGTGATGCGAATCGCTGGCAAAGGGCCAATCAACGACAGCAATGTCGGCTTGCGTTTTGTTACTCCTCTAGACGCGGTTTACTATACGGAGCAGGAAACCAAGCGCCAAATCGATCAATATCGACGTGAAATGCTCGCCGCTATTCCCATCGATTGGCGTGCGGATGCAGCGAATAATTTAATGCAAAATGCAAGGCGCCTCAATCTGATTGCCAGGGGGCTTATTGATCCCTCCGGGACGAATCCAGCCAAGATTCAATCGAAGGAAGTATTGGCGTGGCAGCATAAAAAGTACCTTGAAAATGTCGATATTTATTTATCGCAGAAATGGAAAATTGAGCGTCGCAGCGCTGCCCATCTAACCGGAATGGGCGATGCGGTCGTCGGTCTTGTTTGTAGCCTATTTATTTTTGCTATTGCCTTTGGTTTATTTTGGTATCAGCGGCAGCTACCTGGTAAAAAATCATGATCAATAGCGATAAACCAGAGTACTGGCTTGGTATGCGCATCAACGGTGAGCGTTATGCGCTGCCAGCAAGTGCAGTGCAATCCGTTTTTTTATACCCTGAAGTAGAGCAATCGTTAAGCGATTTGCGCATCTGTGGCGTTGTTGTGCATGAGGGTGCTCCCGTGTATTTGCGCAATCATTTTCAGGTATTGCGTTTTAATCGCCGCTCAGAAATACTCTCCCATTGGCAGCAAGTCCTGAAACCAGGAAATGCCCCTTGGGTTCTGGTTTTAAAAGAGGGCCCTAATCAGGGTCTTGGATTTAGGGTAAATAATATTGTTGGTCCCTTCCACGCCTCCGTCTTAAGCGACCCCTTGTTCGTGCATCACCATGGGGTTGATTATTTACTATTGGAGGCTTCCTAGGGCCGGTTATCCGACCTGATTTATTAGCTGGAAAAAATTTATGATCAAAAAATACAACAACCATATCTTTCAGCGTACAACCGCCCCGTGGCGCTGGCTGGCAATTGCTTCTTTTGTTATTGCGCTAATCACCAGCATCAGCGCATTCATCTCGGCGCGGAATTGGGTTGCGGATGGCAGCTATTTGCAGTCCATTGATATTGAGCAAATTGAGGTCTTGCGCCTCATTCCGGCATTAAAAGAGTTGCAAGCCCAAACCAATCGAGCGGTTGTACTCGAGCCTGGCTTTTTTAGTAGCCTCAAAAAATCCGATAGCCTTTTTAAATCCATTACCGATGATCTAAAACCGCAGAGCAATGCGGCAGCTGCAGGCGCCTCAAAAACAGGGACTCCAGCAGTGCCGTCACAAAGTGCGGTAATGCAGGGCGCGAGTACGGGGCCACAAGCGACCCTCTCCGACAACCCAATATTGGCTTTACTTCAAAAAGTAGATGCCAAAATTATGAATCTGCTGTTTGGCAAACCGGATAAATACGCTCATTTATCGCAAGACAAGCTCGAGCCTGGGGACTCGCCTGCCGCTTCTGCGAAGTCGCCTCAAGTAAGTAGTGTTCAGGATGTGTTGCAAGGGGCAAAGAGAACAGAGCAGGCGATTGGCGCCGTTTTAGCGCAGGAAAAAAGCCTAGTCGGCTTTGCTATTCTCGCGAAGTCTGCCGAGGCTTTATTGGCTCCAAAAGGCGCGCTGGAACTCGATAAGATGGCGGCCGATTTCCCAGTCAAAAGGTATGCCGAAAGCCTCGATGCCTTTGTGAAGGCAAATACGGCATGGCAAAAAAATATCACTGACTCGGCTAGTAATTCTGAATTGCAAAAAGCCTTGGGTACGGTAATCGATCAAAAAGTATTGCTTGAGATTGAGTTTGGTAAAAAAGGAGTTGCTAAGACTCTGCCTAAGCTAGGTGAGGTGATGGTTAAGGTGAACCAAACGCCTTGGCATACCAAGTTGCCACAAGAGAGCGCCTTGGCCTTAAAGCTCTACGCAGCGGGCATATCGACCATTCGTGATTTTGCCTCTGGGCATGAGGCCTTGAAAGTGGTTGCTCAGCAGAGCTCCCAAGGCTTGGGATTTTTTGATTTTGAAACTGCGGGTGGCTTTTTGGGGCTTACCTTACTGTCGCTGATCGGAATGGTGGCCCTCGCCATTGGGGGTTTCATGTATCTGCGCAATACCAGCCTCAACGCAATCGATATGCAGCGTGCTGCACCCGTTGCCTCTGCTGCTGATCAACTCCTAAGCTCAATAGATTTGGGCTTTGATAATGCTCCGAGTATGAAAGTCTTGGATAAAAAAGAGTCGGATCCAAAGCCTGCTGTAGCCGAGCCACGCCAGCAAGCCAATGAAGGGACCACAACTCCAGAATTAAAAACCGTTGTGAATGTCATCTCTGAGCTCAGTAGTGACTTAAAAGATCGCATTAGTAATATCGAGCGGCGCTTTCAATTGCTGGGTCAGTTAAGTAATAAGCTACGCCATTCCGTCAATACGCTCCAAGACAAAGCGACGCAAATTCGTCCTGCCAGTGCGAGCGAGGATGAGCCAAGTTACACCGGCTTAACCGAGCGAGGCGCTAGGGTAGGTCCATTGGATCAGCTTCAAGATGCTTTCTTTGCCTTAAAACAACAGGGCGTTCGACTCTATTTGGCGATTTTAGATAATCACTCCAGTAAGCAGCTTGCGGTGGAGACGGAGCAGTTAAATCTGTTAGTGGACCGTGTCGAGGCGACCGTCTCCAAAATGAGGGGCTCCCTAGCGTTGGCTTTGGACCAAGCTGCTGCTTCTGAGCAGCTTGCCCCAGAGGTTTCTTTAGAGGTAATCGAGTTGATGACGATGGATGCCAAACAAGTGATACGTGATCTCGATGTTTGGGAAGAGGAGTTTGATGGACTCGGTCAGGAATTTTCTGACCTAAAACGTCAAGCGAAAACCTAATGCGATTTATTGGATAAAAGCGCACCCCATGGCTGAAGAAAAACCACTATTTTTAATTGACGTTGATCGTGCGATCGAGGGATTGCTGTCGTCTTCCCCGGTCAATGGGGATGCGAGCTCGGCCAGGGTGCAGTCCTTGGTCATGTACTGCGTTGATTTGGCAAACGCACTGGATGGTGCTGGGCTAGATGCCTTAAGTGGATTCGCCAATGCCTTGTCTGAGAGTTTTGTTGCCAACCGGCCCCAAGCATTTTTATTGATTCCAGAATTGATTGTTTTAGTCAATGCAGAGGCCGCATTGATTCATCCGTCTAGTAGCTCCCATGCGCCAGTCAGTCTTGAGCACTTAAATCAAGCCAAAGCGGAGTTCGAGAAAAAATTAAGCCAATTAAAAGAGGGCGTACCGATTTCGACGGAGTCGATATTGATTGCTACTCCTGCGCCCGATGTGACAGCAGAGAAGGCGGAAGCGCAGGCTCCGCAAACAGTGCCCAACGATGATGATGAATACGTCGACGAATTTCCGAATCAAGAATTTTCTGCGGAGCTGAAGGATCGCTTGCGAGCATTTGAGAGGCCTTTAGAGCCACAGGTGCAAACAGCAGGGCCTGGTTTTGCAGCAGATGAGCGCCAGAACCTTGAGTCAAGTCGCAATCAAGACCCTGCTGCCCATGATCTCAATCGGCTTTTTACACCATGGCAGGATTCACCCCCGGTCGTCATGCCGGAGATAGCACCAAAGGCATTTTCGATGCCCGAGGGCGCCAGACCAATGGATCGGGCAAGTACGTTTGATTACTCTGGTCGTACACGGCATCAAGACAAGCATTACGTGTTAGACCGCGCAAGCAATTTGAATCGGCTACAAAAAGCCCGCAGCCTAGCTGGCAAAGGCGAAAATTGGAGCGGGGTTGAGCTCGACTTTGTGCTGAGCAAAGAACAAGATCAGTTGATCCATGTGGGGCAACAATCCTTACGGCATATTTTTGATAATTTGACGGATGAGCTTTTAATTGATGAAGTGTATGCCGATGCGGATATCGCTCAACAACTTCTGACCATACTGAGTATTTTGCCGCCATGCCCGAGTATTTTTGCGGTTCAGCAGGAGTTGATGATCTTCATCGACCTCGATCACATTTCCTTATCGCAAGAGCACTTATTGGTAGTGGGCAGCATGATGGCTGAAATCGGCGGATCCTTGGAAGTGCATCACGAAGGCGTGCGCCTTTCTTGCCCATCAAGTCTTTTGAGAATGCCGATGGCGTATTTTTCACGCCATGGCGATTTTTTTGCGGTGTCGGCGATCCAATACTTGGGCGAAGAGCAGTTGGATAAGGTTTCTGACTCCAAAATAGATTCAATTGGTGAAATCATTCATCCAGCCAGAAAGATAGCAGTCCGTGCTGGACGTGAGACTTACTGGCTGTATGCCCATGAATTTTTGGGCGTGGAAAACATGAACGTGCATCAGAACATCCCTGCAGTGCTGGACCGGCCCCATTGGTTGGCTGGCGTTGCCCTGGATGGTGCCAATACCGTCTATGCTTGGGTTGCTTTGGAGAGGTACGTTAAGTAATGCGCGGCTTTTGCCTCCCCATTTTCGTTTGCTGTTTGCATTGGTTTTTGGCGATTTCAGCCCAAGCTGCACTGGCGCCGGATTTGGAGGCGTCCATTAAGCGCTACATTCAAAAAAGCCCCAGTGTGAATGGCCTGAGGGTTGAGGTTCAGTTAATGGAGCCCAATCAGGTGATTCCACCCTGCGTTGGCGGTACGGTTGAGATTATTACGCCCCCAGGCGTGCGGCTTTGGGGCAGGAGCACTCTGCAATTGCGCTGCGCCAAGGCCTCGTGGATGGTCAATGTGCCGATGAACATTCGCGCCTTCGGGGATTATGTGGTGGCCAGTCGTTACTTGCCTTTTGGTCACAAGCTGGAAAGTGGCGATTTTCGGGTGATCGAGGGCGATTTAACCATCCTGCCGGATGACGTCTTGAGGACGCCTCGCGCTGCCTTCGATAAGGTCTTAGGTCGACCGCTGCAAATGGGCGCTCCAATAGGCCTAAACGATTTAAAGGAATCTGCCGTTATAAAGTCAGGAGATCCTGTTTTGATCCAGCTAGTCGGTAGGGGCTTTCAGGTATCCGGCGAAGGAACTGCCCAAAGTAGTGGAATGGTGGGTGACATGGTCCGGGTACGGCTGATGGATGGCCAGATTTTGCAGGGCCGGGTAATAAAACCGGGCGTGGTTGGGGTTAATATAGAGTGAGCGTTAGCTTACTATGTGCGGTAAAGTAGGGTTTATTAGATAGATGAGCGGTAAAATAGCAGCAAACTGGAGAACGCAATGAAGATTAATGAGAATGCACCACTGATTCCACCAAATTCAGGAGTGGGTAAAGCCACCCCAGGCGTGAACTCGTCCGCCGTCAATCAGTCTGCTGCCAAAACTACCGCCGATGCAGTGCCGGGCCCAGCCGTTAATCTAGACATTAGCTTGACCGCTAAATTAGCCGAAGTGCAAAGCGATTCCAAAGTTAGCAAGGCGAGCGATGAGGCCTTAATCGAAAAACTGCGCGCCAAGATTGCAGCCGGCGAATTCGAAATCGATTACAAACAAATCTCCCAAGCCATGCTCAAGGATGTTGTTGCTGCCATTGGCCAAAAGCCTAACAGTATTTAAGTCGTACTCGATCCTGCACGCAAAGTCCGTAACGCGTTCACCCCACTATGACCGATTCTGCTGGCGCAATGCCATTTGATGCCCTACACGTTTTCCTAGAAAAGATTGACATCGCGGTAAGGGATTTGCGCACCGCCCTCGAAGCGAATGATATGGATCGCATGCCTGCCGCCCTAGAGCTAACCAATGCCGCTTTAGAGTCGATCAATGCTTATCCTGGCGGTGTAGAAAAGCTAAGAAGCGATATTAATCAATTCCCTGAAGCTCAAAAAGAGCAGTTATTGAAGCTACTAAATGAAACGTCCACCAACCACCAAATCAATGGTGATCTGATTCGCTTGGCGATGCAGCGCAGCGCTGCCATGCAGTCCTTTATTGCGCAGCAAGCCCCGGGGGCTACCTACGGTAGCGACGGTGGTGTACCCGGATCGGTTGGCGGGGTCTTATCCCGCAAGGTGTAAGGTATTTCATGCCCATTTAAAGCGGGCGCCTATCCGGCAAATCTTCGTATAATTCAACTGTATTCCAATTCCAAACTGGAACCCATTTTGCCGGCTAGTTAACGGTTTTTTTTGATTCATTTATGGCGACTTGGAGTCTATTGATCTGCATACGATGCCATTTAAAATTTACCAACCCGACGCTGGCGAGATTGATCCTAAATACAGTCTAGATAGCCGCTTTCTTTACAAAAACCTCGAAAAATTCTTTTCCCCAGGGCCGGTTTCTGCCATCTTCAATACCAAATCATCGCAGTTACTGCCGGTGAGTGTGGACGCAATCGACGCCAAGACAGGCTTTAAGTTCAAGGTGGAGGAGCCCCCTAAAAATGGGGTCTACGCCTTTATTAGCGACCCTTGTATTTTTGTATCTGGCCTGGAGATTGGTAAATTGCAATTTCCGATGCAGGGATTAAGGATCTTGGAGAGTGGATTGCTGACATGCGAAATCCCCACGGCAGTGCATTTAATCCAGCGACGCGAGGATTTTAGGGTTCCTGCGCCTCCGGATAGGGCATTTAAGGCTTTGATTTATTTCAGTGTTGGCAAGGAAATGATTGCAGATATTGTGGATATCTCGGATCAGGGAATTCAGTTTGATTTGCGCTTGGGCGCAACCGAGCTGGAAGTCGGAACAATTTGGACCAATTGCACCTTAGAGCGATTGCAAGCGCGTACCGCCAAGTTTGATCTCATCATCCGAAATACCAGACCGAGCCTTCTAGAGGAGTCTCGGATTCGGGTGGGGTGTGAAATGCATCAGCCAACCCGCTTGAATTTAAATGAGCTTGCCAGCACCAGGACGGCCATTCAGAGCGCAAGGGTGAATCGACGGATTAATTACTGGTATCAAGAGGCATCGTGGTGTTGATTTTTGGCCCCCATTGGGAAAACAGCATTCGTCACATTGACGAAATATAATGATTTCTTTAATACAAACTTTTATTTAGGGTTCGCTTCCATGGGCTACGGCGCAATTGAATTAGGTCAACTCAATATCCAAAAAGGTAAGTTTGATGTTGCTTTTGATATTTTGTATGACTGTGCGGTTAATGATCAAAATGACGATGCGGTTTTCCTGATGACCAAAATGGTGTTCGACGGACATCTTCCTCCTGAGCTGATTGAAAAATTCTATGAATTTCAAAACGGGCATACTAGTGCAGGCAATGGCTATGCACTTTTTAATGTGGGCCTAATGCATGAGCGCGGCCTTGGTAAGGTAGCTCAAAATTACAAAGTGGCGGTTGAATATTATCAAAAAGCGGTAAAAGAAGAGGTAAAGGACGCTTACTGCAATTTGGGTAATATCCTTGCCCTTGGCTTAGGCATGGATCAAGGGGTTCCGAGGGACGTCCAGATGGGCGTGAAATACCTCACCGTGGGTGCAGAAGAGGGAAGTCGGCAGTGTGCCTACACCTTGGGTTCGCTGTATGGCAAAGGTGAGTTTATTCCACTTGACCTTAAAAAATCCTTTTACTTTCTCTCACTCGCAGCGCTTCAGGGCCATGATCAAGCAAAGCGGGTGTTGCACATTTTTGTCCACAGCCATAAAGAAAACTACGAAGCAGAGATGACGGCTGCGGAAGTGCAGTTTGGCAAGATTCAGAATCTACGCATGTTGTATAAGTGCTTGTAGGCGAATTGGAATTGTGGAATTGTGGAATTGTGGAATTGAGTTTGATTTGACTTACTAATCGCAACCCCTATTCAGGCGTTTGATTAACTCGGGCGCGAATCCAACGCCACTTCGTGCCCTAGTGTAGTAACCCATACCCTTAATTGGTAGATTATGCAGTTTGATAACTCCCGCTTAGATATTGCAACCTTAAACCTGCGAAAAGGCAGGTATAGTGCCGCTTTTGAGATTTTCTTTGAGCTCGCGGTAAACGATTTCGATCAAGAGGCCCAGTTCGCCTTAACCAAGATGTGTTTTGACGGCCATCTTGATGCAGAGCAGATAAATAAACTATTTACCTGGGTGAACTCCAATAGTAGTCTTGGCAATGGCTACGCCCTCTACAACGTAGGCCTAATGCACGAGCGTGGCATGGGGGAGATTAAACAGGATTACAAGACTGCAATTGAGTATTACGAGAAGGCAATTAAGGAAGAAGTGTTAGATGCCTACTGCAATCTGGGTAATATCTACGCACTTGGCCTGGGCGAAGAGCAGGGCATTCCACGGGATATTTTCAAGGGCATTGCGTATTTAGCTGAAGGTGCCCAAGAAGGAAGCCGTCAGTCCGCATACACCTTGGGCTGTTTGTATGAAAAAGGGGAGTATATCCCTCAGGATCATAAAAAGGCCTGTTATTACTTGGTGCTCGCTACTTTACAAAAGCACGATCAAGCCCATCGGGTCTTGATTATGTTCCAGCATGCCAACAAAGGAAATTACGACCTTGAGTTTGATGCGGCTGAGGCGCAGTATGGAAAAATTCAGAATATGCGCAAGCTCTATCGCTGCCTGTAAAGAGGTAACGCAAACCAAAACTAGGCATTAATACTAGGCCTTCAGCTTGGCCCGAATGCGAATCATGCCTTGCGTATGAATTTGGCTAATGCGGCCCGGGGTAATGTTCATTACTTGGGCAATTTCCCGATAAGAAAGCTCTTCTTGGTAATGAAGTCCAAATACCAATCGTTCATTCTCCGGTAATCCCTCCAGGATCACAGCGATGCGTTCGGCAAGCTGACTCATCGCAACCGCGCGCATTGGATCGGAGTTCATGGCATCCGCTGGCAACAGGTCATCCGATAAATCATCTAAGGGCATGAGGTGCACCATGTTCGCCATGATGGCGTGGTATGCCTCGATGGTGATGTCAGCGCCTAGCGCAATTTCTTTTTCGGATGGATGACGTCCTAGGTTTTGCTCGAGTTTGCGAGTCACCTTTTCAATGCCCTCGAGCTCATCCCGCTGATTGCGGGGGAGGATGTCATTTTTTCGGCAAGAGTCGTAAATGGCGCCGCGAATACGGGTGCGGGCATAGGCCTCAAATGCCAGGTTGGCTTGCGGCTCATAGCGGTTGAGCGCGTCTAAAAGACCAGTAAGCCCCTCCTGAATGAGGTCATCGACTTCGACATTGGGCGGCAGGCGCGAGCAAATCTGATGGGCAATGCGCTTGACCAGGGGCAAATGTTGTTCGATCGCTTGATTAATGTCGATCGACTGGGCGTAGGCGGATGACTTCAATCACAACTCATTTTGTGGGGGCACTTCATTTTATGCGACTTAGCTTGTAATTCGTGCGGAGATTGCCTTAAAAAATCCCATGGGTAAGACAAACTCATGTGACTCGCCTTTACTGACTGGGCTCCACGATAAATCATCGGGATCTTGCTCGATGCGCTCGGCAGTTAAGGCCTTAATCCACCCAATGAAATCCAGTGGCTGCTCTAAAGCAGCCAGCGAGGCATGGTGGAGTTTTTCAAAGGCCTGCGAACCGGCGCCTTCGTCTTCTCCACCGATGATCAAGATCGAGAGCGGCTCATCCACTTGCAAAATTGCCATTTGTCGAATCAGGACCATGGCTTTCTTGAGGGAATCGTGGTCGCTGGCTGTAACCAGAATGCGCTTAACATTGCTGCCGTAATACGAAACGATATTGGCTTGCGGGTCAATTGTGGGGAAAATAATGTAGTCAATGTCCATTTCATGGCTGACTAAGCGTTGATCCAGTTGGGGATACTTTGCGAAGCGGTGGGTCACCTCGGGACGCAATTTCACGCTGGTTGCATACCAAAAATTTTCTTCAATCGCTTTAATGCTTCTGGGTAAATCGATCGAGCTAGTGAAGACTTGCCCTAAATCATAGCGAATGGGGTATAAAAATCCGGACATGGTTTTGCGCTCAGGCAGGGCAATCTCATCAATCAGCAGTACTTTATGCCCTAACTGCTTGATATTCTGCGCAGTACCGTGACCCAAGTGAATGGTTGAGTCTGCATCCAGCGTGCTGGCAATGCAAATCACCCGCGCTAATTCGGCGCCAAAGATGGTGCGTAAGCCTGCCGCTTGATCTGTACTGCCGGTGGCAGCTGTGTTCATGGGTTCACTTTACGAATCCAGTCGCCTAAGTGATCTGAAAGCAGGGCGGGTACCTGCTCATCCGTAATCGAGAATGTTTCGGAGAAGGCACGGGTAGCCGTAGCACGATGGCTTAAGTAATTGATATCCGGTTGACTGAGGTCTTCTGGAACGCGCTGGCCATTGGAAACAAACATCACCGATAAATTATGGCGAATAACGCTGTCAATCACGGGGGCGAGATGAGCCGCTTCATCAATTTTGGTAATAATCACCGAGTCAAGCTTCTCGCGATTGGCATTGAGCATCGCTTGGTTGTGCAGATTGATAACCTCTTCCTGGGTGCGTAGATCAGTTGTGGAACTCATGACTAAAATACGACGCGCTTTATTCGAGCCATGCTGCAGCAGCAAAGACTGTTCAATCATGAGGGTATCGCGCTGGCTTACTCCAGCAGTATCCAAAATCACAATTTTGCGATTGGAAAACTCTTTAATCTTGGCGGCTAAATCCTCACTATCCCGAACGGCAGTGAGTGACAGGCCCAAGATTTTGGCAAAGGTTTTGAGTTGCTCCTGTGCGCCAATCCGGTAGGTATCGGTTGTCAGGAGGGCAACTTGATTGCGACCATAGCGCAATACGCAACGCGCTGCAATCTTGGCCACCGTAGTGGTTTTACCAACGCCGGTCGGGCCAATAAACGCAAATACGCCGCCACGATCAAAAATATCAAAGGCATGCGAGGTCTTAATCATGCATTTGACTTGCTCACGGGCATTTTTGATTAAAGCGGGAACACTGAGATCTGCTGGCATGTTGCGGGCGATTTCGGCGCACAGCTTTGGGGAAAAGCCGCTATTGAGTAGGTGCTTCACAATCTCGGTGACGTGCTTATTTTCTTGCTGAATGCTGCCCCAAAAATTACTGGCAACGTGGGATTGCAGTAAGTACTTTACTTCGCTGATTTCGGTTAAGAGCTTTTCAACCTTGGGGGAGCTGGCGGATTCAAATGCGCCGTTACTGGATACTGCAGGCAGGACGCTTGCTGCACTCGGTGTAATTGGGGCGGCTGGCGTGACTGCCCTTTGGAATCCGGCCTCCGCAATGCGGTGCGCTTGGGCGGCATTTTGCGCAGTGACTCGAGCGGTATTCAGTGCCGCAATGTCGTGAGCAGCCTTTGCATTGGCTGCGGCAGACGCATTAAAGATCGCGTCATTATGAGAAGGGTTGATGACGCTGCTGTCGTTGCGGTGGATGCGCTCAGCATCATTAAATGAGGTTGGTAAGAAGGCTTCCGAGCCGGGCGCGCGGATTGGGCGGCCTGCTCTGGCTGGATTACGCCTGAGGCTCCCCACAGGGATGTCGTTACGCAATTTAGGCTCGGGAGTTTGAGTGCGGCGGGCAATGGCATTCTCAAATTTATCCGACAGGCCCGATTGGGCGATAGACCGCTCTGAAAAAGGATTCACTTCAGCGCTAAAGGGTTCGGCTGATTCGGAGTGGGTAGATAGATTGGCAAGATCTTGGGAGGTAATCGCAATGATCTCAACACCCTGGTCGGTGTCTTTAGTGGAGAGCACCATGGCGTCCGAGCCCAATTCGGTGCGAATCAGCTTTAACGCTTCAGCAGTATTGGCTGCAATGAATTTTTGAGGGCCCATGCTTAAACTCCGGAGTAGATCTCTTTAATGGTGATTTTAGGGGTTTTTGCCCGTTTGCGAACAAAGAACTTTGAAGAAAGCAAGATTGGAGGTGGGTGGCAGTTCGCTTAAGGCCAGCACGATGGCTTGCGGGCAGACTCGGCGTGCAATGCGGGAGATCGTAGTGCGGGTTCGCGTGCCGCTGACGATTACTGGAGGTAGGTTTTGGTTCTCCATTTCCTGAATCCCCTTTATCACCTCTTCTCCAAACATACGCGCCAATGAGGGCTCAATCAGCCCATCCGGCGCAATCGCGCCGGCGCCAATCGACTGCTCAATTAAGCGCTCAAATTCTGGCTGAATTCCCAATACCTGGTAATTGTTGCCGTCGCCTAGGGTATCTTGCACGATGGTGCGGCGCAGCGCATACCGAATGTGCGGCAGGATCTCTAAGGGGTCATTGAGCTTGCCGGCGAACTCACTGGAGATCTCCAAAATGGTGCGCAGGTCTTTAATGGGCACACTTTCTTCCAGCAATAACTGCAAGGTGCGTTGCAATTGAGCTACGGTCACAATCTTTGGAATCACATCCTCAACCAATTTGGGGTAGCTCATCTTGAAATGATCGAGTAAGTCTTGTGTTTCCTGGCGGCCGAGCAGTTCAGCAGCGTGTTGGTGTATTAGGTGATCCAGGTGGGTGGTAATGACCACAGCAGGCTCAACCACGGTATAGCCTTTCGCAATCGCTTCATCACGACTATTGCGTTCGATCCATACGGCGGGCATGCCAAAGGTCGGGTCTTTGACTTCAATGCCCGCAATTTTTTCAGTTCCGCTTTGCTGAATGGCCAGCAAGCGATCGGGCAAGCACTGGCCGCGGCCAATTTCTGCGCCGTAGAGCAAGATACGGTAGGTCTCTGCGCTCAATTGCAGATTATCCCGAATGTGCACCGACGGAATTAAGAAACCCACTTGCGTTACAAACTTCCGCCGAATGGCTTTAATGCGTTTGATGAGATCGCTCTCATCGCCCTTATCTACCAAAGGTATCAAGCGATAGGCCAACTCCAGGCAAAGCGGCTCGACAATCGGGACATCTTTCCATTCCAATTCTTCGTTCACCACAGGCTTGGCAGAGGCAATTTTCTCTGCTACCGCCTTTCGTTTGATGCGCTGATGGGTTAAGTAGGCAAGCCCCCCAAAGAGCAGAGCAAAGCTAAGGAATATGAGATGAGGCATGCCGGGCAAAATGCCCAAAATACCTAGGACTGCGGCAACTACGCCCAAGGCACTGCTGTTGGCTTCAAATTGCTTGGAGACCTGCCCTGAAAAATTATCCTCGGTCGCAACGCGGGTGACCAAGATACCAGCAGCCGTGGAGATGATCAGCGCTGGAATTTGTGCGACCAGACCATCGCCAATCGTGAGTGATGCAAATGTTGCCATTGCCTTAGCAAAATCCATATCGTGCTGCAGCACGCCGATCATCACACCGCCGATCAGGTTAATCACCAAAATCATGATGCCGGCAATGGCATCGCCCCGAACGAATTTAGAAGCACCATCCATGGAGCCAAAGAAGTCGGCTTCTTGGGCAACATCGGCACGACGGGCTTTCGCTTCATCCTGCTGAATCAAGCCCGCATTGAGGTCAGCATCAATCGCCATTTGCTTACCGGGCATCGAGTCCAAGGCAAAGCGCGCAGAGACCTCGGCCACGCGGCCAGAGCCTTTGGTGATCACCACGAAGTTAATGATGGTGATCACAATAAAGATGACGATACCGACGGCATAATTGCCGCCAATTAAAAACACGCCAAAGGCTTCAATTACCTTGCCGGCTGCATCGGTCCCTTTATGGCCTTCCATCAGCACAATGCGAGTGGAGGCCACGTTCAGCGATAAGCGCAGTAAGGTGGTGAGAAGCAATACGGTCGGAAAGGCAACGAAATCATTAAAACTCTTGATATTGATTGCCGTAAACAAAACAATGATCGAGAGTGCAATATTGAAGGTAAAGAGCACATCGAGCAGAAACGCTGGTAAGGGCACCAGCATCATCACCAGTACTAACAGTACCAATATGGGGATGGCACCTTGCGCCGAGGGGCTCGGCAATCGTGCGGTGTCAAAACCCAATATTTTCATGCGTATCGGTCTATTGCCTGATCAAAAATGAAGAAATCGCCTAAAAACAGCGCTAAATCAGTAAGCACTAACCTATATCTAGTGATTAGCACCCCAATAGACACTAAATATACTGTAGTTCAGGGGAAAAAACAGCAAAAATGGCAAAAATTGCCGCACTTTTGGATAAAAATTGCCCCGTTGAAGAAAATAGCATTTTTACCTCAATTTTTGGCCTTAAATAAACCAGTAGTTCTATTAAAGTATTTGTAAAGCGTACCTCAAGATGTTTCCGCATGCGTATAAACCTCTTCAATGCTGATCTCTTTGACTGGCCTTTCAGAAGCCAAGATTAGTCCGCTGAAAAGTCTTTCCTGAGTCTGACTTCTGCGTTCAGCAGCTACAGGAGTGCGGTGATCTTCGGGTTCCTTCATGGTCCCAATTCCATTATTTAAAACTTAGTCCGCACCAAAAATTAGTCCCTTTAAAAGCCTTCCAAGATATTGTAATAAACTATTTGTCATAATGACAATTTGTTTAATTTCATCAGAAAAAGGAAAGTAGTTAATGGAACATAGTGGCATGCTTCAGGAGGCTGAAAATCTGGTCAATATAGGCCGTTTTGAAGAGGCTTTTGACAAGTTTATGGCCTTAGAGTCCGGCACATATGATGCGACATATCTACGCCCATGCCAGATGGCGCTAGCAAATCAACTAAAAAAACCACAGCTCACTGAATTATCTGAAGCTCTGGAAAAAGAGGTTTGTAGAAATAATGCGCATGCAATATTTAATTACGGATGCTTTAAAGCGCATCTGAAAGAAGTTGGGCCTGCGCGTGAATTGCTTACGCAAGCAAGTAAAATGGGCATTAGCTCAGCAGGTGATCTCCTGCGTAGAATTTGATCTAAGTAATAAAATCCATACCGATACTGAGTAGAGTCAGGCATCCTAGGCCCTGGTTCGATTCCGCCCCGGGCCACCAAGATTCTCAATAGCCCACTTGTTGGGTTATTTTCTTTTGGCGCTTGGTAGGCTTAGACCCCATTAGAGCCGGATATCCCCATCATGAACTGTCCTTTAAAAGGACAAATTAATTGTTCATCCCTGCGTCAGTCGATGTCGTTTAAAACGATAAATTTGGCAATCAGGATTTACGTTTTGGATTGGTCATCAATAAGACTTTGCCAATGATGCCTGTAGTAGGAAGTGGTGGTAATTTTGGCAAAGGCATGGTTGAAATTTCTTTGGCGGATTTGGCATCCACCCCAAGCCCTATAAGAATTTGGCAGGCAACGATATCCTCATAGCCCTTTGATGGCGGGTTCTTAAGCATTGAATGTATTGCAGCTTTGGTTGTACCAACCACAATTCCTAGTCCAATATCTACGGGAATATCTGTAAATCGTCCTTGCTTGATTCCCGCCTTAATATCCTTTTCGATGTCTTTCAAAATCCCCGTGTTTTTATCGGCGTTAGGCCACTCCGTTTGTAGCAATAATTTACCCAGCATGGGAATGTTGACTGCTAATCGAATGCCTAAACGCGTCATGGAGGCTATCGCAATAGCTGGATCAGCAAATGATGGCTTGAGTGGGGAGAGAAACTCTACGATTTGGTTGGCTACATTGAGACCCAAGGCCTTAAATAAACCAGTAGTTCCCGTAAAGTATTTATAAAACGTGCCGCGAGATGTTTCGGCATGCGTATAAACCTCTTCAATGCTGATCTCTTTGACAGGCTTCTCTGTACCCAGAATTAAGCCGCTGAGAAGCAGTTTTTCCTGAGTCTCATTTCGACGTTCAGCCGCTACACGAGTGCGGTGATCTTGCGGTCTATTCATAGCCTTAATTCTACGTTTAAAAACGTGTTTCGCACCAAAATGCTACCTTTTGGCAACATAGGAATATACTATTTGTCATAATGACATTTTATATATTATGATGCCGAAGAAACGAGGGCAGTGTTGAATTTTTCAGGTATTGGCCATTAAAAAGGGCATTTGAGTGGCAATTTCATCAACTAGCGCTGTTGGCAATGCATCAATCGATGTGGCTGCGGTCGTCTCCAGCCTCATGACTGCAGAGCAAAAACCCTTAGATGCCATTAATAAAAAAATTGCATCCAAAGAGCTCGTCATTAGTGAATTGGGCGTGGTTAAAACCAAGGTAGCCAGTTTGCTTGGGGCCCTAAAGACCTTTGAAGACCCCAATACTTACATTAACACCAGCATTCAAAGCGACAATTTAGCCGTTTTAAGTGCCACCGCTAGCAACAGTGCGCAGGTTGGCAGTTATGCTGTCAGTGTCGAGCAGGTAGCGCAATCTACGCTTTACAACATTGCCGGATTTTCTAGCGCAAGCGCTACCCTGAACACCAATTCCAGTGCCGGTTTTCAGCTGACTGTGGGTAATACGATTTACAGTAGCAATGGCAGTAAATCGGTTGATGGAGTAGTCACCGCTAATGCCATTTCAGCAATTGGCACAAACCCAACTGCACAGGCGCTGCAGGATTGGATTAACGGGCTACGTTCAGTAACAAAAATATCGGCCACCCTCTCCA
>CAMDKY010000044.1 GCA_945901245.1 Polynucleobacter meluiroseus
TAGATCGACTGTTTTTAGCTGGAGTAACGCCAGATAGCCTGGGAGCTACTTTCAGCAAAGGCGTTGTGATCCCTGAATTTACTTTCATTGGATTCCAGGCTGCGTTTGCAACCATTACCTGCTGCCTTATCGTCGGTGCCTTTGCGGAGCGCGCTAAGTTTTCAGCGATCTTGGTTTTTACCATTCTCTGGTTCACTTTTGCCTATTTACCAATTGCGCACATGGTGTGGTTCTGGCCTGGTCCAGATGACATCAAAGATGCAGCATCGCTTGAGGCCATTACTGCAAAAGCAGGTTGGTTATGGCAGAAAGGCGTTCTTGACTTTGCAGGTGGTACCGTAGTGCACATTAATGCCGCTGTTGCTGGTTTGGTGGGCTCTTATATGGTGGGCAAGCGTATCGGTTTCGGTAAAGAAGCAATGAAACCCCATAACTTGGTCTACACCATGATTGGCGCATCACTCTTGTGGTTTGGTTGGTTTGGTTTTAATGCAGGTTCGGCATTGGAAGCAAACGGAACCGCTGCCTTGGCTTTCTTCAACACTTTAGTAGCAACCGCTGCTGCTGTATTGGGTTGGACTCTGGCTGAGTGGATTACCAAAGGCAAGCCATCCATGCTGGGCGGCGCATCGGGTTGCGTCGCTGGCTTGGTTGCGATTACACCTGCAGCTGGTTTTGTTGGGCCAATGGGCGCAATCATGATTGGCTTTATTGCTGGCGTAGTTTGCTTATGGGGTGTATCGGGTCTGAAGCGGATGCTGGGTGCAGACGATAGCTTTGACGTGTTTGGAGTCCACGGCGTTGGCGGCATCATCGGCGCAATTCTGACTGGTGTTTTTGCTGATCCCGCATTGGGCGGATCCGGAATTTGGGACTATGTTGCGAATGCTGCTTCTGCTGAGTATTCGATGGGCTCCCAAGTTTGGTTGCAGGCTCAGGGCGTCATCACCACCGTTATTTGGTCTGGTGTGGTCTCCGTTGTTGCCTTCAAGCTAGTCGATATTGTGATTGGTTTGCGGGTCAAGGAAGAAGAAGAGCGCGAAGGCTTGGATATTGCTTCCCACGGTGAAACTGCCTACGAATCCTAATTAGGCGGATTGTCGAAGCTAAATAGGCCCTAGTGGCCTATTTAGCTTTTTTATTGGGTTCTCTGGATCCAATGCCCTTTTTATAAAAAAACTTACAATAGTGAGATGGTCCCACATCTCATTACCGCCCTTAGTGGCCCCTTGCTCGAACTCGAGACCAAGGTAATTGAAGCAACTCCTGCAATCGAGCGCTGGTTTCGCTTGGAATGGCAAGAGCACACACCACCCTTTTATTGCTCCGTAGATTTACGGAACTCGGGTTTTAAGCTAGCACCAGTCGATACCAATTTATTTCCGGGTGGTTTTAATAACCTCTCCCCAGAAATGCTGCCCCTGGCAGTGCAAGCAGCGATGGCTGCGATTGAGAAGATTTGCCCCGAAGCCAAAAATTTATTGTTGATTCCGGAGCGCCACACTCGGAATACGTTTTATTTGCAGAACATCGCCCGCCTCTCTTCGATTCTGCGTCAAGCAGGATTAAATGTTCGACTGGGTAGTTTGTCTGAAGACATCAAGAAGCCAACCTGGATCGATTTACCAGACGGTAATCGTTTATTGCTTGAGCCATTGGCCCGGCTGGGCCTCAAAAAGCAACGCCTTGGTATTAAGGATTTTGATCCCTGCTCCATTTTGCTCAACAACGATTTGTCGGCCGGCATTCCGCCCATATTGGAAAATATTTACGAGCAATACTTGCTGCCAGGATTGCATGCGGGTTGGCATATTCGCCGCAAGTCAAATCACTTTGAGGCTTACGACGAGGTGGCTAAGAAGTTTGCCAAGCTCGTCAACATTGATCCATGGATGATCAATCCGTATTTCACCAGCTGCAGCAATGTGAACTTCCATGAGCGTCAGGGCGAAGAGGAATTGCAAGCAGCAGTAGAGCAAGTATTAAAGAAGACCGCTAAGAAATACCGTGAATACGGCATTAAAGAGAAGCCATATGTTGTAGTGAAGGCGGATGCTGGAACCTATGGCATGGGTGTGATGGTGGTAAAAGATGCAAGTCAGCTCAAAAACCTCAATCGCCGTGATCGCAACAAGATGAGTATTGTCAAAGAAGGCCTTGAAGTCAGCGATGTGATTATTCAAGAGGGTGTATACACCTTCGAAAAGGTTAATAAGGCTGTTGCGGAGCCGGTGGTGTATATGATTGACCGCTATGTAGTCGGCGGCTTTTATCGTGTGCATACTGATCGCGGCCCCGATGAAAATCTCAATGCACCCGGTATGCATTTTGTACCCTTGGCGTTCGAGCAAAATGCCATGCCGGATTACCATGCAAAACCGGGCAGCGCAGCCCCGAATCGCTTTTACTTATACGGTGTAGTAGCCCGCTTGGCTTTGTTGGCGTCCTCGCTCGAGCTGGAGCGTACCGATCCCAATGCAGAAGTGGCGTAAGTAAAACCACCGAGACATTACCGTGGATTTTTTATTTATTGCTGACCCTTTAGAGTCCTTCCAAATAGAGAAGGACTCTACGCTGGCAATGATGCGGGCAGCCCAGTCTGCAGGGCATCGCCTGTGGTTTGTGGAAACACGCGGCATTGTTTGGAAAGACACTAGCGTCGTAGCTGACTGCCGGCCACTTGCAATTAAGCCAAGCAGTACATCCTGGTTTGAGGTGGGTGCAATCGAGCCCCGCCGAGTGGCCGATTTTTCAGCCGTGCTGATGCGCAAAGATCCGCCCTTTGATATCGAGTACCTCAATACCACCTGGCTTCTCTCTGCTGCAGTTCGCCAGGGCGCACAGGTGTTTAATCAACCGGGTGCCATTCGGGAGCATTCCGAGAAACTCTCCATTATCGAATACCCTGACTTGATCCCACCCACTTTAGTTACGCGCGATCTTGCGGAGGTCGAGGCATATCATAGGGTGCATCAGGATATTGTGATTAAACCCCTGGATGGCATGGGCGGTATGGGCGTCTTTCGGGTGGTAAAGGATGGCCTTAATTTGGCCAGCATCGTCGAAACCCTGGGTGAAAATGGCGCGCGTACATTAATGATTCAGCGCTTTTTACCCGAGATTGCACAGGGCGATAAGCGCGTTTTGCTCATTGCTGGAGAGGTCGTTCCCTATGCCTTGGCACGCATACCGCAGGGTACTGAAATTCGGGGTAACTTAGCTGCCGGTGGCAAGGGTGTCGCGATGCCGTTGACCGCCCAGGAAATAAAGGTGGCGCGATACCTGGCACCGCTGCTTTGGCAAAAAGGCCTTTTCTTGGTAGGCTTAGACTTAATTGGTGGCTACCTAACGGAAATCAATGTGACCAGTCCAACGTGTTTTGTGGAAATTACCGAGCAGACCGATTGTGATGTTGCTGCCATTTGGCTGCGCGCCTTAGAAAAGGTCTTGCACTAATATGGCCGGAATTCTGATCATTGCCCATACTCCCATAGCCAGCGCTATGTTGAGCTTTGCTGAGCATGTATACGGCTCCGTACCAGAGCACATTGGGGCTGTTGATATTCCGGCGCACGAAGATGCCAAGATTAGTTTCGAGCGAGTATTGCTTGCGGCAAAGGCTGTTGAAAGGCAAGGCGAGCTCTTAGTCTTAACGGACGTGATGGGCGCAACTCCAGCGAACGTTGCATCGCGGCTTATTACCCAGCAAAGTGCCTCTGGTGGAAAGTTAAATGTATTGGTACTGGCTGGACTCAATCTACCCATGCTGATGCGTGCAATGTCATATAAAGACGATACATTAGAGACACTGGCACAAAAAACCTTGCAGGGTGGTCAAAACGGTATCTTACGATTGGGTGTAGTAGCCCATGGACAAACAACTGAAGTACAGGATTAATCATGCCCGTCGCTGAAATCGCCATCATCAATAAATTGGGACTCCATGCCAGGGCTTCAGCCAAGCTGTCGCAACTCGCCGCGCAATATCAGTGCGAAGTACTGTTGAGTAAAGGTAGCCGTCAAATCAATGCGAAGAGCATTATGGGCGTGATGATGCTGGCTGCAGGTATTGGTAGTACAGTGACCTTAGAAACCATTGGAACGGATTCAGAAGAGGCAATGCAAGCCATTACTGCATTGATTAATGACCGCTTCGGTGAGGGCGAATAAACCGTGACCTTTTCACTCCATGGCATTCCGGTATCGAAGGGCATTGCGATTGGTCGAGCAGTACTCATCTCTAGGGCGGCGCTGGAAGTAAGTCACCATTTAATTGATGCAGGCCAAGAAGAAGTGGAGGCCAATCGTCTACTGTCCGCCTTCAAGCAAGTTCAATCCGAATTAACCACCCTACGCGGTGGATTACCAAAAGATGCGCCACAAGAGATGGCGGCGTTCTTGGATGTTCACAGCATGATCTTGGCTGACCCCACCTTAGCTGAAAAGCCCCTTAAGTTGATTCGGACCGAGCGACTCAATGCCGCATGGGCTTTAACAACCGAGCTCAATGACTTATTGGAGCAATTTGCGGAAATTGAAGATCCCTACCTTAAAGAGCGGGCGCACGATATTCGGCAGGTGGCAGAGCGCGTTTTAAAGGCACTGCACTCGCAGCGTAAGGATGGCATAGCGCAAGCGGATTTTTTAGCACCAACCGATGCGGGGGTCGATGCCATTATTGTGGCGCACGACATCGCACCGCATGACATGTTGCGTTTTAAGGACTATGCATTTAAGGGCTTTGTAACTGATCTAGGCGGCCGTACCTCGCACACCGCGATTGTGGCGCGCAGCATGGAAATTCCGGCGGTCGTTGGCGCACGGCATGCGAGTGAAATTATTCGTCACGGAGATTGGCTGGTGCTCGATGGCGATCGTGGTGTAGTCGTTGTATCTCCTAGCAAGCGCTTACTAGAAGACTACCGTGTATTACAGTTAACTGAAATCGCAGAAGCCCAAAAGCTGCAGCAGATTAAATACTCGGATACCAAGACCAGTGATGGAGTGCAGATTGAACTTTTAGCCAATATTGAATTACCTGAAGATGCTAAGCAGGCGGTCGAGTTTGGCGCCGTCGGTGTTGGCTTATTTCGTTCCGAGTTTTTGTTCATGAATCGCAAAGAGGCATTACCAGGCGAAGAGCAACAATACCTTGAGTATCGCCGCGTGGTCGAGTCCATGCATGGCTTGCCAGTGAATATTCGAACGATTGACGTCGGAGCTGATAAAGCCTTGGGCTCAGGCAGCGATTTATCGCAAACTGGCACCTCACCACTCGGATTACGTGCGATTCGCTGGTCACTGACCGAGCCAGAAATCTTCTTAACGCAGCTGCGTGCCATTTTGCGGGCCTCTGCACATGGTCAGGCACGCATTATGATTCCGATGCTGGCACATGCTAAAGAGATTAGCGAGACATTGCGTTTGCTGGAAAAAGCGAAGGCCCAGCTGCAGCAGCGCAATCAATTATTCAACCCTAATATTCAAATTGGGGCAATGATCGAGATCCCAGCAGCAGCCTTGGTATTGCCACTCTTCATACGGCATTTTGATTTTTTATCGATTGGCACGAATGATTTGATTCAGTACACCTTGGCGATTGACCGAGCAGACCATGCAGTAGCCCATTTGTATGATCCACACCATCCCGCCATTCTTAATCTACTTGCCAACATTATTCAACAGGCTAATCAGGCAGGTACTCCAATTGCGGTTTGCGGTGAGATGGCGGGCGACCCCACCTTAACTAAACTTCTATTAGGCTTAGGCTTGACGGATTTTTCGATGCACTTCAGTCAACTCTTGCTCGTGAAGCGTGAAATCCTTAAGGCTGATGTGAGCAAACTAAAAGCACCGATCGCTGCTTTACTAAAGGCAATCGATCCGGCAGAGCAAGTCGATGCCCTAGCAGCCTTGGCGGCAGCCTAGGTGCTGGATTATTTTATGCAGTGCGGTGTTGACCGCAGACCGGGCAGTCGGGGTTGCGACTAATCTGAATTGTTTCAATTTGGGTGTTGCGGGCATTCCATAGCAGCAAGCGACCAATCAATGGATTACCAAAACCAATCAGCACTTGAAGCGCTTGCGCTGCTTGCATCGTCCCAATAATACCAACCAGGGGCGAAAAGATGCCCATGGTGGCGCAATTAATTTCCTCGACGATTTCGTCGGGTGAAAAAATACAGGCATAGCAAGGCGAGTTTGCTTGTTTCGTATCAAATACGCTCAGCTGTCCATCTAGGCGCAAAGCCGAACCCGATACTAGGGTGACGCGATGCTGGACACAGGCCGCATTGATTAACTGACGCGTAGCAAAGTTATCGGTGCAATCTAAAACGACATTGACTGAAGGCAGGATGGAGGCGAGGTTATTCGCATTAGCGCGCTCTTGAAGCGGAATTACTTGGATGGTGGAATTGAGCGCCTCAAGAAAACGCATACCCGAGGCTACCTTACTGCTCCCCACGCTAGTTTGGGTATGCATGATTTGACGCTGCAGGTTGGTCAGTTCTACATCATCAAAGTCCATCAGGGTAATGCTGCCAACACCGGCAGCTGCCAAGTAGGGCGCGGCGGCCGAGCCCAAACCCCCAGCCCCAATGACTAATGCATGTGCATGGAGAAGTTTTTCTTGTCCAGCAAGGTCAATTTCTTCTAGCAGTAAGTGCCTAGAGTAGCGCAGTAACTGCTCGTCATTCATAAGACTAATTTATTCTAGCTTCGAAGCAGAGCGCTGGACTTCTTTACCATCAATAAATGCAACGGCTTGCTGCAACATAAAGTCACTAGCGCTGCCAAACTCCACTGGCTTTTTGGCTTTGTCTTTTTCACGTTCTTCAGGAGTCTTGCTGGCATTTTGTTCTTCAATCCGCTGTAATTCTTCGATGCGCCGTTTTTGGCGATCTAATATTAACTTTTCTTCAGATGATTGTTTATTGCGCAAGTGTTTTTCACTATCGATCTCCCGCGTGATTAAAACATCATCTGGGTCGCCCTCTTTATTCTGGTCTACCGCAATGTCTGGCTTAATACCAAATGCCTGAATCGAGCGCCCCTTCGGTGTGTAGTAGTACGCCGTTGTGATCTTTAGGGCAGAGTCATTCGATAGAGGACGAACGGTTTGGACTGAGCCCTTGCCGAATGTAGTTTTACCAATGATGGTTGCGCGTTTGTAATCTTGCAGTGCGCCAGCAACGATCTCAGAAGCCGATGCCGAAAAGGCGTTGACAAGAACGACCATGGGAATTTTCTTAAATAGGGGCGGTACAGATGCCAAGGGATCACCCGCTTCACTAAGGCGATACATCGATGGTGTTGCATTGAAAATTTGCGTCGAGTCAGCTGCTTGCCCTTTGGTAGAGACAATCACAGCATTGGTAGGCAAGAATGCCGCTGCAACTCCGACAGCCCCTTGCAATAGGCCGCCACCGTTGTTACGCAAATCCAAAATCACACCCTTCAAGTTAGGATTTTTCTCTGCAATCTCCGTGAGTTTCTTGGCTAAATCGGGAACGGTACGTTCCTGAAAGCTCGTAATTCGGACCCACGCAATATCTTGATCTAGTATTTTTGCTTTGATCGATTGCACCTTGATTTCAGCGCGAGTAATCGTCACCGGAAAACTACGCTCTTCACTTTTTCTGAAGACAGTTAAGGTGATCTTAGTACCGGGTTTACCGCGCATGGTGCGCACGGCTTTATCTAAAGACATGCCGCGTACTGGCTTGTCGTCAAGTCGAGTAATGAGATCACCCGCTTGTAAGCCGGCGCGCGCTGCAGGACTATCTTCAATTGGGTTTAGTACTTTGACTAGACCATCTTCGGATGTAATTTCAATTCCAAGACCAGCAAACTTACCTGCAGTCTGCTCTTGCATTTCTGAAAAGTCTTTTTTATCTAAATAGGATGAGTGTGGATCAAGGCTGCTCACCATACCCTTAACGGCATCGGTCAGTAATTGCTTATCTTCGATTGGCTCAACGTACTCTCGCTTGATTTGGGAAAACACATTGGATAGAGTGCGCAGTTCATCCAATGGGAGCGTTGTAGCCCCTTGCTGCGCGGTGGCAGAAAATTGAATGGTGGCAGCAACACCGGCAATGAGACCGACAGAGACGAGGGTAAGGCTTTTAAGTAATTGGCGCATGTGGACGGTATTGTCTTTTTGGACTGGGTTCAGTATGACCCTTATTTTGCTCTAGTCTAGGTAAAAATGCTGTTTCGGCCGCAAATTATCGTCGAGCTCGTACACCAGAGGTCTGCCGTTAGGTACATCGACTTGCATGATGTCGGCTCCAGACATGCCGTCCAAATATTGAATTAGCGAGCGGATGCTGTTGCCATGCGCAACCAAAACGACCCGTTTACCCAGTTTGAGAGCAGGCGCAATTGACTCATTCCACAGCGGCATCACCCGCTTAATGGTGTCTTTGAGGCACTCCCCCAAGGGAATCTCGCTCTGTTCAAGCTTGGCATAGCGACGATTGCCATGGCTATTACGTTCGTCGCCCAAATCAAGCAAAGGTGGCCTAATATCAAAGGACCGACGCCAGATATGCACCTGATCCTCGCCGTATTGAACAGCGGTTTCTGCCTTATTAAGACCTGTCAGGGCGCCGTAATGGCGCTCGTTCAAGCGCCAGCTGTGCTCCACTGGAATCCACATTAAGTCCATTTCATCTTGAACATACCAAAGCGTACGAATAGCACGGCGTAAAACTGAGGTGTAGGCAATATCGAATTCATACCCTGCTCTTTTGAGGCTTTTGCCAGCCGCAACGGCCTGTTCAATCCCTTTTTGGGTTAAATCCACATCGGCCCAGCCAGTAAACCGATTTTCCAGGTTCCAAGTAGATTCGCCGTGGCGGATAAGGACAAGTTGTTTCATAGAGCCATTCTATAATCTAGAGATGAACTTTTTAATGCAAATCGAAAATATAGCGCTTTTGGCGCTGGTATTAGTTACGGGCGTAGCGCTATTCCTGCCTACATTATCTACGCTAATTATGGGGGGCGGCATTTCGCCGACCGAGGCGACCACCTGGATTAATCGCAAAAAGGCGCAAATTTTAGATCTGCGTGCAGAGGCCGATTTTCGGGAGGGTCACGTACCCAATGCCAAACGAATTGCTAGTGATCAATTAACGTCGGGTATTGATAAGCTAAAACTCGATCGCAAACTACCATTGATCTTGGTTTGCCAAAACAATGGTGTCGCGCGCAATGCCATTAAGCAACTTCAGACTGCTGGATTTACTGAGGTGAAAAACTTGGATGGTGGTGTGCAGGCCTGGAAAACGGCTGGCCTTCCATTGGCTAAGGGGTAAGCATGCCTTCTGTTTTGATGTACAGTACACGCGTTTGCCCATATTGCGTCATGGCTGAAAAGCTGTTGCTGAAAAAAGGCGTGACGCAATTGGAAAAAATTCTAATTGACCAAGATCCGGCGCAGCGCGAAATCATGATGACCCGAACTGGGCGTCGTACGGTACCGCAAATTTACATTGGCGACCATCATGTGGGTGGTTACGACGACTTAGCGGCCCTCGATCGTGCCGGTAAGTTGGATGGTCTTTTGGCCGATCCAAGTTAATTTTTTACAAGAGAGTCCTTTATGAGTGAGCAAACAGCACCCCAGCAAGATGGAGCCGGCACCGCAGAAGAGCCTAGTTTCAATATTCAGCGGATTTACCTTAAGGACCTATCGCTAGAGCAGCCCAATGCGCCTGCTATTTTATTGGTTCAAGAGGAGCCACAGATTCAGGTTGAGATTGACGTGAGTGTTGATCCCTTGGCCGAAGGTATTTTTGAGGTGGCTTTGATATCAACATTAACCGCACGCGTCGATGGCAAGGTTCTATTCTTGGTTGAAGCAAAGCAAGCTGGTATTTTTCACTTTGTACTCATACCACCAGAGCAGGTTGATCCCATGCTCGGCGTAACTTGCCCAACCATTTTGTTCCCGTATTTGCGCTCCAACGTGGCCGATATTGTGAGCCGTGCTGGCTTTCAGCCGATCCACCTGAACGAGATTAATTTTCACAGTCTCTATCAGCAGCGCCTGTTGCAGGCTCAAGGGGCGGCTGGGATTGATGGCGATGGATCGACCCAGGAAAGCAAAATTATTTTGCCTAACTAAATTTAGGACCGGTCGCCAATCATGAAAGTGACAGTACTGGGGGCTGGTGCATGGGGTACGGCAATGGCTGCGCAAGCAGCAATTCATTTGCCACCCGGATCAGTCAGACTTTGGGTGCGGGACCTTGATCAAGCAGCAGCAATTCAAGCTGCGCATCAAAACCAGCGTTACCTTCCAGAAATTCCCTTACCTGCCAACATGCAGGTAGACCCTGAATTCAAAAACGCACTGGCGCAATTACAGCCAAGCGATTTAGTCGTTATTGCAACACCTATGTCTGGTCTATCGGAGACCATGGCCAGCGTTTTGCGGCAAGCAACACAGCCCCTCAATGTCATTTGGTTATGCAAAGGTTTAGAGCCGATTACAGCCCTCTTGCCACATCAAGTGGTAGAGCGAGAGCTAGCAAAGCATAGCCAAGGTATTGCGCACGCGGTCGGTGCGCTATCAGGCCCTAGTTTTGCCAATGAGGTGGCGCGTGGTTTACCTTGCGCGCTAACGGTGGCCAGCAAATCGGCCGAGCTATGCAATGCAGTGCAGGCTGCCTTTCATCACGGCAATATGCGTATTTATGCCAGCGATGACTTGATTGGTGTCGAGCTTGGCGGCGCAGTCAAAAATGTGATGGCGATTGCGGCTGGGATTGGCGATGGTTTGGGATTAGGTCTTAATGCGCGCGCCGCTGTTTTAACGCGTGGCCTAGCAGAAATGATGCGGCTGGTAAAAGCTGCTGGCGGTAAGCCCGAGACCTGTATGGGATTGACCGGGGTTGGCGATCTTATATTGACTGCAACGGGTGATTTATCACGCAATCGCCGCGTGGGTTTATTGCTGGCTGCAGGCCAGCCGCTGCAAACCGTATTGAGCAATTTAGGTCATGTTGCCGAGGGTGTTTTATGCGCAGCTGCGGTAGCCGATCTAGCAAAACGCCTGAATGTAGAAATGCCAATTACCAGTAATATGTGCGATGTGCTTTCAGGTCAGATTACCGCGCAAGCAGCAGTCCAAAAACTAATGGGTCGTGATCCAAAATCGGAACAGTAGCCTTACTTATTAGGCACCTCCCTTAAAACCATTTTGCCGCCACGCTTCGTAAACCAAAATAGCAACGCTGTTCGACAAATTTAGGCTACGGCTGTTTTCGCGCATCGGTAGGCGAACGCGGTTTTGCTCTGGGATAGAGCTACGCACTTCATCACTTATCCCCCTGGTTTCCGAACCAAATACAAAATAATCGTTTTCACTAAAGTGGGCTTCAGCAAACGTCCCCTTGCCTTTGGTAGTTAATGCAAATAAGTGAGTGGTATCGGGTTTCACCCTGTTCATAAAGTCAGCCCAGTTTTTAAAGACCAGCAGACTAGCAAACTCGTGGTAATCGAGACCAGCTCTGCGTAATTTGGCATCTTCCAGCGGAAAACCCAAGGGCTCAATCAGATGTAGCTTCGCTCCTGTGTTTGCACACAGCCGAATGATATTTCCCGTATTAGGCGGAATTTCAGGCTCGAACAAAACAACATTAAACATGGCTATGGAATCCTTGATTACGTCTGCGCGTGTGGGCTTAGGGTACGAAGTACAACCCAATTCATAACAGAGCGTGCACCATTATCCTTCAGCAGCGTAGCGATCGAATGCAGGGTGGAACCGGTTGTCATGACGTCATCAAAGACCAATATTGATTTGTTCTGAATCTTGCTTTGCATTTCAGGGCGAATGTAAAACGCATGGCGCAACGCAACTTGCCGATCCTGGCGATTGCGCTCGACTTGATTAGAGTCGGAGTGATGTCGTCCTAAGGCATTGGCAATCGCCTGTACTCCAGGCGGCAATTGAATGCGCTTCGCTATTTCCCAGGATTGATTAAAGCCCCGATGAGCGAGTTTTTGGGTGCTGAGGGGCACAGGCAATAACACTGCTTCTTCGGAGATATTCAGATGCGGTAATGCCAGGCGGCTCCAGGCATAGGCAAAGGCATCGGAAATGGCCAGGCGCCGCTGGTATTTCAGTTGATGCATTGCATTCTGTAAGACGCCGTCGTACCGATCAAGGCAATGGGTTTGATCAAATGCTGGAGGCTGCTGGAGGCAAATACTACATTGGTGTGGCTCTGTTGCGCAGGCTTCATCTTGGATGCCACAGCGGACGCAACTAGGGTAATGAAAGAGCGAATGTTTTTCTAAAAAAGCGTAGCAAAAATTACATAGCATTGTCTTTTGGTGGCGCGCACACACGATGCATGCTGTGGGTAATGCGTGGCTGATGAGGGTACGAAAAAAATGCATGGGGCGCTGAGTATACTGAGCGGATGACCCGATCATTGAGATGGCTAAAGGACGATATTGCATTACGCATGATGCAAAAGCTTGAGCTTCTCAAGCATCAACCTAGGTCTTTATTGATTGTTCCGGATGCGCCTGGTGTACATGCAAATTCCTTAGCAAGTCGTTTTCCAAATGCAGCGCTAGCAAGCGTGCTCGAGCCCGATCTCGACTGGCTCGTTAGGGCCAATGTGAAATTAGCGCGTACGGGTCGATTCATTAAAAATGGAATTACTCAATTTCCAAAAATGGACGCCAACTGCTTAAGGCTCGCTGATCAATCCCAAGACATGGTGTTCAGTAACCTCTGGCTGCAATCGCTCGATCAGCCAAAATGGCTAGTTCAGGAAGCATGGCGGGTATTGCGGGAGGGTGGCCTGTTTTCCTTTAGCTACCTGGGCCCTGACACCGGAGCCGAGTTACGCGCACTGCATTTGCCTTCTGGACCTGTATCTTCAACACTGCCTGGGGCGTGGGATATGCACGATTTAGGCGACGCGCTGGTAGAGAGTCGATTCTCTGATCCAGTAATGGATATGGAGTACTTGTACTTAGAGTATGAATCCGACGCCCTGTATCTCAAAGATGCCCTCGCTATAGGCCTTTTGACAGCAGAGGCAGCGCAGGTGATTGCGACTGATAAAACCATCAAATTACCCCAAAAAATGACCTTAGAGGTGGTTTATGGTCATGCTTGGGTGGTGGGTAAACACCTATCCAAAGCAAAAGATACCTTGGCATTTATTTCACCGGATCAAATTAAGCGCAAGAATTCGCAAGATCGTAAAGAAGAGTAAGTGCTTACTTTATTTAAAAGTATTGATGCTATTCGTTTAGGCTGAGCACGCATCCCGATTGTTGATTAAGATAAGAAACCATATAATTACGCAACAATATGTAAAGCTGGCTTACTTTTGCAGTATTTATGCGTAACGATGCATTTAAAAATTACGATTATTAATAGAGATTGAGATGAATTTACTTGGAAAAGCCGTAAGAGCCTTGCTCTTGACCATTGCAGCAATTAGTACCGGATCGGTATTTGCAAACCAAGATATGCCCGGTGGACCTGCAGTAAATCAATTGAATTTCCCTGTTGCAGCAACCAAAATTATGGCCGAAATTCACTGGCTGCACTGGATGATGTTGATCATTTGTACGGTGATTTTCGTAGGCGTGTTTGGAGTGATGTTTTATTCCATTTTTAAGCACCGCAAATCAAAAGGCGCTAAGCCAGCATCATTTCATGAAAGCACAACCGTTGAAGTTATTTGGACAGTAATACCACTCTTAATTGTTATCGGTATGGCCTTGCCAGCAACCAAGACAGTGGTGGCCATGAAAGACACCACCAACGCCGATATTACGATCAAAACAACCGGTTATCAGTGGAAATGGGGCTATGACTATCTAAAAGGCGAGGGCGAAGGCATTAGCTTTTTATCCACCCTATCGACATCACGCGAATCCATCAATAACTTGGCACCCAAATCGAATACCTATTTAATGGAAGTCGACAATGAGATGGTGGTGCCGGTCAATAAAAAGATTCGCATGATCACCACAGCTAACGACGTCATTCATGCGTGGTCAGTGCAAGCTTTCGGAGTCAAGCAGGATGCCATCCCTGGGTTTGTGCGCGATACCTGGTTTAAAGCAGAAAAGATTGGCACCTACCGTGGCCAGTGTTCAGAGCTTTGCGGCGCCCAGCATGCCTTTATGCCGATTGTTGTTCGCGTCGTCTCCGACGAGGATTACACCAAATGGGTAGAGGAAAAGAAAAAAGAAATGGCAGCCTTGGCCGATGATCCCAGTAAGGTCTACACCTTGGCAGAACAGATGGACCGCGGCGCAAAAGTCTATGCGACTAACTGCGCAGCCTGCCACCAAGCGAATGGTAAGGGTGCGGGTTCATTTCCAGCACTCGATGGCAGCAAGGTTGTATTGGGTCCCAAAGAGGGTAACTTCCAAATCATGCTCAATGGCAAGGGTGCAATGCCAAAGTGGAGCGGCGTGATTTCGGACGGTGACATCGCAGCAGTAATAACCTATACACGCAATGCCTGGGGCAATAAAACTGGCGATGTATATCAAACGCCTGATCTCGTCGCCGCACGATCATCTAAATAATTAACTTAACTAAATACCTATCTCGGAGCTTTCCATGAGCACAGTCTCTACTACCCACGACACAGCACACGATCACGCCCACGACCATGCGCATGACACGCCGCATGGATGGCGTCGGTGGTTGTTTGCAACTAACCACAAAGACATCGGAACGATGTACCTGATCTTCTCCTTTGTTAGTTTGCTGGCTGGCGGTGTGATGGCCTTAGGTATTCGATTGGAGTTGTTCCAGCCGGGCTTGCAGTACCTGCGCCCCGAGTTCTTCAATCAATTAACTACTATGCACGGCTTGGTGATGGTCTTTGGTGCGATCATGCCGGCCTTCGTAGGTTTTGCGAACTGGATGATTCCATTGCAGATCGGCGCGTCCGATATGGCTTTTGCGCGCATGAACAATTTCAGTTTTTGGATTCTGCCAGTCGCAGCTACCTTATTGTTAGGCTCATTTTTAGCGCCAGGTGGCGCACCGTCCGGCGGCTGGACGATGTACGCACCGCTTACCCTGCAAATGGGTCCTGGCATGGACATGGCTATTTTTGCCCTTCACTTATTGGGCGCCTCCTCCATCATGGGCTCGATTAACATCATTGTGACCATTTTGAATATGCGTGCTCCTGGCATGACATTGATGAAGATGCCGATGTTTGCCTGGACATGGTTGATTACCGCTTACTTGTTGATTGCAGTAATGCCAGTGTTGGCAGGTGCGATCACCATGGTCCTTACCGATCGCCATTTCGGCACCTCTTTCTTCTCTGCTGTAGGCGGTGGTGATCCAGTCATGTACCAGCATATTTTCTGGTTCTTCGGCCACCCAGAGGTCTACATCATGATTCTTCCTGCGTTTGGAATCATCAGTGAAGTCATTCCAGCATTTTCCAGAAAGACCTTATTCGGTTATAGCTCGATGGTGTATGCCACCGCATCGATTGCGATCTTGTCCTTCATCGTCTGGGCGCACCACATGTTTACGACCGGTATGCCAGTAACCGGTCAGCTCTTCTTCATGTATGCAACTATGCTGATTGCTGTTCCTACGGGCGTCAAAATCTTTAACTGGGTTGCAACCATGTGGAGAGGCTCAATGACATTTGAGACTCCCATGCTCTGGTCCGTTGGTTTCATTTTCGTATTCACCATGGGTGGATTTACTGGTTTGATTTTGGCTTTGGCCCCGATTGATATTGGTGTACAAGATACGTACTATGTTGTAGCCCACTTCCATTACGTGCTCGTGGCTGGATCTTTGTTTGCCATGTTTGCTGGTTTTTATTACTGGTGTCCAAAGTGGACCGGTTACATGGCAGATGAGTTCCGTGGCAAGGTGCACTTCTGGGGTTCGATGATTTTCTTCAACCTCACCTTCTTCCCAATGCACTTTTTGGGACTAGCAGGTATGCCACGCCGTTACGCCGATTACCCAACCCAGTTTGCCGACTTTAATATGATTGCGTCGATTGGTGGTCTAGGCTTTGGCTTAATGCAGGTTTACTTCCTCTTGTTTGTAGTGATGCCCGCTTACCGTGGTCACGGCATAAAAGCATCTGCTAATCCATGGGACGGTGCCAAGGGTCTGGAGTGGACTGTACCTTCGCCAGCACCACACCACACCTTTGAAACACCACCTAAGGTTGCTTAAATACCAACGTGACTAAGGAAGCTAGGGATATGTCCAAGTCAACCCAAGCGATGCGCAATCGCCGCTTGGGCTTGATTATGCTGAGCGTAGCATTTGTTTTCTTTATGGGTATTGTGATGAAACGGGTATTTTTAGAATAAGCCCCACAATCTACTATGCCCAATATTAAAACCATCAATCGCCAAATTTTACTGAAGCTACTTCTGGCTTCCGTATTGATGTTTGGTTTTGGTTATGCCCTCGTGCCTTTATATAAGGCCTTGTGCGAAGTCACTGGCATTAACGTGGTGACCAGTAAAAATAACTATGGTGTTCGTGCTTTTGGCGCATCGAAGCCAGAGAATACCCAAGTGGACTACACGCGGAAGATCACCATTGAATTTGATTCCAATAGCCGTGGCCCGTTTTCATTTAAGCCGGTCAAAAATTACCTTGAGGTGCATCCTGGTGAAATGGCAGAGATTGTTTACAAGGTATCGAATAATCTGAATCGTCCAGTGGATGCCCAGGCCATACCGAGCTATGCGCCCAAAGCCGCCACCGAATACTTTACAAAATTAGAGTGTTTTTGTTTTCAGCAGCAAACGCTCAATCCGCACCAGATGCGCGATATGCCGGTGGTTTTTGTGATTGATCCCAATTTACCCAAAGACGTTACAACGATTACGCTTTCATATACCTTTTTTGAGCTAGGGGTTGGCATAAAGCCTGCTGGGTCAAGTACTCCGCATGCAATCAAGACCGCCTTATGAAAAAACAAAGTAGCTTTTTGCAGTCAATGAAAGCAGTGATGTGGGGATTTTTGGGCGTGCGTAAGCAGTCTGGATTGCAAGCGGATGCGGCTAGCCTTAGCTTTGTTCACATTATTCTTGCTGGTATTTTGGGGGCAGTAGTCTTTATGGCCGTCC
>CAMDKY010000045.1 GCA_945901245.1 Polynucleobacter meluiroseus
TCCGTCGATGAAACCACTGGCTATAACGTGGTTCGGGTGGTAAACCCCAATACCGGTGAGCTGGTTCGTCAGCTGCCTTCCGAGGAATTACTAAAGATCGCCAGGGATTTTCAGCGTCTCAATAATGTATTGGTAAGTCAAAGGGCCTAAGTTCTACCTGCCAATTGAGCAGATTGGCATGTATTTTGCATAAGATAAGTACTAACTAATTTTGCGTTCGCGCTTATCTTTTTAATTAGAGAACATCAAAATGGCAGTTTCTCCAAGCAATTCAAGCACTAACACCGCATCGATTGATGTATCGGGAATCGTGCAGCAGTTGATGACTGCAGAGAATCGCCCGCTTGATACCCTCAAAACCAAGATTACCCAGCAACAGGTGGTTATTAGCGACTTGGGGGCAGTTAAGGCTAAGGTGGCTACATTCAAAGACGCCCTGGCGAGCTTTCAAAGTCCGGCTTCGTACAACAATATGCGTGCAAGCACGAGTGATAGCGCAGTCGTCACGGCTACTGCTGCCAATGGCTCTGTTGCCGGCAGTTATGCCATTTCAGTTACTCAAATTGCTGCAGCTTCGAAGCATGCCTTGAGCGGCTATACCTCTGCAACCATGCCCATTACAGTGGATGCTACCGACGGATTTGTGATTACGGTCGGTAATACTCAATTTAGTACCAAAGGCGTTGTCAAAGTTGATGGTGTTGTGAGTGCGCGCACCGTCCCATCCTTAGTAGCCAGCCCCACCGTGAGTGATTTGGCGAAATGGATTAATGGCTTAGGTAGCAGTGTGAAGGCTAGCGTGGTACAGACCACTGCAAGCGATCGATGGGCCCTTACCATTGAAGGTACCGAGACGGGCACTGCCAAAGCGGTGACCTATACTGGTTTAGGGGTAGGGTCAGGTACCGTGAATCCGGATGCTACGACCGTAGCAAAAAATGCAGTATTTTCCATTAACGGTATCGCGTTTGAGCGTTCAACGAACGCCGTGAGTGACGCAGTCGCCGGTCTGACGATCAATTTGCTTGGCACCACAGCGGCCGGGACCAGTAAAACCATTGCAGTCTCGCAAGGAGCAGATACTTCGGAAAAGAAGATAACGGACCTAGTAACGGCTTACAACGACCTTATGGCCTTATACAAAACGCTGACGGCCAATAGTGCGAATTCAGATAAGCCAGGAACTTTTGCTACTAATCCAACCATGCTGGGCTTTATTGCCGACATTAAAAGCAGGCTTGCAACCGGCTTTGCGTATGGCGTGGCAGACCCTGTCACAGGTCAGCGCCCCACCATGAGTTTGGCGGCTTTGGGTATGGATTTGCAGCGCGACGGTACGATTAAATTTAATTCCATCACGCACGCCATGGCGGTATCGAATGGATTACAGGCCACCTTAAGCAAGGACATTGATGTGGGCTACGTCAGTGCCGCAATAGCCGAAAAAGCAGAGGTCAGTTTTAGACCTTTAGCTGCCAACCAAGTTCTTACTCTTGCCGGTTACACATTTACTGCTGGCAGCGCCGGTGCAAGTGCAAATCAGCTTGCTAGCGCGTTTGCAAGTATTACTTCTACATCCACCCTAGCCTCCCTCAATACACCACTGACGGATGCCACCGTCGGTCAATTCACTGCGGTTGGTGCTGGATGGACAAGCAGTGTTGCAACTGGTGCAACGGTAACTTTTATCAGTACGACCTCTAGGGTCGATGTACCTAATTTAGTAGCAGAAGGAAATGGCGCCGCATCAGCAGCTATCGTAACCACTCCTCCTGGCAACACATTGTTGAGTTTTGTTAATTCTGCAACTAGCTTTAATGGTCCACTCACTAAGCAGATTGAAGCGCAAAATAATTCAATTAGAGACCTTCAAGCTCGCCAAGGCACGCTCGAAACAAGGTTAAACGCGATCCAGAACAACTACATTAAACAGTATTCCGCATTAAATGCATTGTTGTTTCAACTCAGCTCAACCAGCAACTCCTTAACGAGTGCCCTGGATGCGCTGACCAACAATAACAACAATAACTAAACGTAGCTAAAGCAAAGAATCCGTCGGAGAACACATGGCAAACAAATCAGCGCGCGCATACGCAGCGACAGAAGCATTTACTGGTGTCAATGCATCCGACCCTGGACAGTTGATTGTCTTGGTATACCAACGCGTCTTTGACCACCTCAAGATGGGAAAGAAGGCGCTGGAGGCAGGTGACTATGGGATTGAGTCCTTTACCAAAGCCCACGATTTAATTCAGCAGGGATTGTTGGCTTGTTTGGATTACAAAACCGGCGGAGAGGTAGCCCAGAGTCTTGGCGCCGTTTACGAGTGGTCTTTACGGGAACTCGTTAGTGCGCGCTCAGCAAAATCCCCTGAGCGCATTCAGGAAATTATTGATGTGCTAACACCTTTGTACGAAGCCTGGTTAGCGCTAGCCCCGACCGAATTGGCTCCAACACTGAATACGGCTGAGTTCAATTCCAACTCGCTACAGCAAGTGGTTAATTATTAAATGCCCCCTCTTTTGACGGTGTTTGGTTTTTTGCTAGTAAGGTATTAAAGTAATAAGAACCTTTACTTAAAGAGGATTGAGTATGGCTATACCAATTCCCTCGAATTTACCCATCAGTCCGATGGTCGATCACCAGCGGAACGATCTCATTATCCCTCCCGCTGCCCCTGCTGTTGTAGAAAGTTTGGGCGCTATTGATCCCCGAGTAGCCTTAAGGATGCCATTGCCGGTAGTCAACACGCCTGCTGGCGCGCAATTGCAAGACGTACTGCAAAACGCAGCCAGTAGAGTTGGATCCAGCATTGCTTCCGAACCCAGTGTTGATCAGGCGGTACTGCTGCAGCTTTCCTCGATGACGGCTGACTTGGCCGAGGCTGCTGGCAATCCCAGCCAAGCCCGTACTGTTAGTTTGCTGTCACAAAGCCTGGCGCGCATGGATACCTTGGGCGGCGCTGCTCTAGGGCAACTGCTCTCCGATATCTTGGCAGTAGAAGTTCCTGAACTCGGTAAGTCGGTCGTGACCGATGCCAAGGGGGCACTTGCGCAAAACGCTGTGGTGAATTGGCCGGGTGCTGCCAATACAAATCCGCTAGTCAATGCAGCAGACCCTAAATTGGCAATGACTGTGCTTTATCAAAACTTACAGGGCTCTGGAATATTTGCGGCCGATAAATTAAAGCGGCTACTTTTTCCTGCCAGTGAAGACGATGGCAAGCCCTTAGCCACGACCGGTAGCATGGAGTCCGAGAGTGCTGCGCTGCTTGGGCAGATTGCAACAGACTCTGCTGCGGTGAGGGATTCAGTCAAGTTGTTATTGCGCGGTGATCTGCTGTGGCAAGGGCAACTCATGCCCAATGTCCAAGGGCGTTTGTATCGTGAAGATGCTTGGGAGGCCGATCCAGAGCAGCCGGGGCAATTGCAAAAAGGCAGCCGCATTACGATGGAAGTGAGCTTGCCTAATTTAGGTCCTTTCAAAGTAGTTGGTACTCAGTTTGGCGATAGCGTACACGTGGCTGTAGAGGGCACGCCTGGTGCGCAAAGCACATTGGCAAGTTCATTTTCTGGTTTGCTAGAACAAATGCGAACACAGGTTGACCCGGATGCGAAGGTAAGTCTTAAGGGCGGAGGAGATTTAAGTGGTTGATAAAAAAACCCGCAAAGCCGTTGCCCTGGCTTATGAAATCAATAGCGCCGCGCCGCGTATTACTGGCCAAGGTGAGGGCTTTGTAGCCGATGCGATCTTGGCCAAAGCCAAGGAAATGGGCATACCCACGCGCAGCGAGCCGGAGCTGGTGGAATTTTTAATGCAACTCAAACTCAATGAATTAGTGCCGCCTAAACTGTACGCCGCTGTGGCAGAAGTGCTGGCGTGGGCTTATGAGCTCGATGGCAAGGTGATACCCAATCCAGAGAACGCCCCCTGACAAGACAGAGTTACATTGCCTTGCTAGGCTTCCGGGCACAAAAAAGCCCAGATGAACTGGGCAAAGACTAAATAAGGTATTGCTTACAGTTCAGGCTATTACACCTGGAGATTGGTCACTTCTTTGTAGGCATCAACTAAGCGATTGCGCACGGCAATCATGCCTTGCAGGGATAAATTGGCTTTTTGCAAGGAAACAATGACATCTTCCAAGGAAGTGTCGGAAGTGCCGAGCGTAAAGGACTGGGCCTTGGCTTGGGCACTGTTTTGAGCGGTATTAACGTTCTCAATCGCGTTCTTGAGCACTGCAGAAAAATCAACCCGATTCGGATCTTGGGTATCGGTAGTTACAGGCTTGCCACTGGCTGCAGCAGCTAAAGCCTGCATCCGGGTAACCATGGAATCTACGTTCGGTGTATTCATGTATCCAATTATCTAACAAAATCAATCAATAAGGAAGCCAGCTTCTTTATAGGACTTCAGCTTGTAGCGCAGCGCTCTAGCGGATATTCCTAATATTTCTACGGCTTTTGTTCTATTTCCATTTACTTCTGCCAAAACCTTGAGGATGTGATCACGCTCAACTGACTCAATATTTCGACTTAATTCACCTTTATCTAATGCAATTTCTATGCCATTTTCGGGCTTTGCGCTACTGAAATCAGGGTTTTTTGGCTCTTTTGGGTAATGATCCGCCAGGCCAGGGTGGGTTAGCTGGGAGTCATCTAACTCTAAATCTTCCGCGTAGATTTGATCCCCATCAGCCAGTAAAACGGCCCGCTGGATGATGTTCTCGAGTTCCCGTACATTGCCTGGCCAAGGGTACTGTTGGAGTAGGGCTTTGGCAGCAGTACTGAGCGTCAGCGAGTCGCGACCGATATTCATGCTGTAGCGCTTTAGAAAGAACTCGGCTAAGGGAATAATGTCGAGTGGGCGATTGCGTAACTCCAAAACGTGAATTGGGAAGACGTTTAAGCGAAAGTACAAATCCTCGCGGAACTTGCCTGCCTTCACTTGCTCCTGCAGGTTTAAGTTGGTGGCTGCAATGATGCGCACATCGGCCTGAATCGAATCGGTTGAGCCAATGCGCTCAATCATTTTGTCTTGCAACACACGCAAGAGTTTGGCTTGCAGCGGCGCTGGCATTTCGCCGATTTCATCTAAAAAGAGGGTGCCTTTGTGGGCTTGCTCAAACTTACCGGCTTGGGATTTGGTGGCGCCAGTAAAAGAACCTTTTTCATGGCCAAACAAAATGGACTCGAGCAAGGTCTCCGGAATGGCCGCGCAATTAATGGCCACATAAGGCCCTTTTGCGCGCTTGGATGTTTTATGAATATGGTGTGCGATTACTTCTTTACCGGCACCCGATTCACCGGTAACTAAAACGCTGGTGTCGGTCGCGGCCACCCGTTCACAGCGAGTGAAGGTGGCAATGCTCTGCGGATCAACAGCAATCACGCTGTGCTCGGCAGAGCGAATTTGCGAACCCACTTCCTTGGCTTTCGGAGCAGTTTCGATTGATGCAATTGCGCCATTGGATTTAGATTGCGGGACTTCGGGCGGGTGGTAGCGGGAAATAATTTCGATTAACTGCTGCGGTACAAACGGCTTGATCAAGAAGTCCCTTGCCCCTGCTTTAAGCGCCTCTACTGCCAGCTTGGTATCGGCAAACGCCGTCATGATGACAACCGGCATATCGGGGCATTGTTTTTGTGCAATCTTTAATAAATCCAGGCCAGTCATACCCGGTAATTTGAAGTCCGTTACCAATACCGTATTGAGTCCTGGGCGCAAGAGGGGTACTACTGTCTCTGCCCGCTGATGCGTCACAAAGTCAATGTGCTTCATGCGCAGCGTGACGGCAATGGCTTCCCTAAGGTCTTCATCGTCCTCAACCAAAATCACAGGAAAACGTGCATCGATGGATTCATTCATTTCAGTTAGCCGCTTATGCGTATTTAAGATTGGGTTTTAAGATTGAGTAATGGGTAGGGTGATTTTGAACACAGCACCCTTATTGGCGCTCTGAACGCCAATGGTTCCGCGGTGTGCATCTAAGGTATTTTTAGCAATCGATAAGCCTAGACCCGTGCCATTGGCGCTCGTAGTGGAAAAGGGTTCGAATAAAGAATCAATCATGGTACTGGCGATACCGGGACCTTGATCTGCAATTGTGATGATGAGTTTTTTGGATTCTGTTGTGGCGCTCAGCACCACGGTATCGTCGGCCTTCGAAACAGCGAGGGCATTTTCAAGAATCGCGACCAAGGCATTGGGAATAGATTTAGGCTCTACCAGCAACATGACCGTATCGGGAATGGCGCACTGAACGGAGAGAGTGACCCCCTTGGTTTCAAAGAGCGCCTGAATGCTGGCTTGCGCTTCCTCAATTAATTGCCGCGCAGAAGTCAGCACGGTTTTATTGGGCCGATTAGAAATAAATCGCAACATGTCTTGCGAGAGTTTTTCAAGGTCCATCAACTGCTTGCGTAGACGCAAGGCAAATTCTTTGGCCATCTCAGGCTCCACTTCATCGTCGCAAAGGTGCGACGAGTAGAGCAGGGCGGTAGCCAGCGGCGTACGGAATTGATGGGCAATCCCTGCGGCCATCTTGCCCATCGCCGCGAGGCGATTTTCGCGTTGGGATTCTTGGTGAAGTGCAATATTGGCCGTAATGTCTTGAATCTGAATAAAACTGCGGATGCCTTCATCAATTCGAATGACTTGCACCATTTTTTGCGGCGCGTTACGGTCTTCTGGGCTGCCAATCACGTATTCGCCCGGGGCGATGGAGGCCTGCCATTCGCTGGGCAAGGCAAATTGATTGCCTTTGCCAAGGCTCGGTAAAAAATGCAATACGGCGGGGTTATGGAGCAACACTATGTTGTTTTCAAGCAGGATCACGCCAGCTGGAATTGCATTGAGTAAGATGCCAAGCCGCTGATTCGACTGTTGCAGCTCCGAGCTGAGCTGATTGATTTTCTCTTGGAGGTCTGCCTGCTGGGCTTCCAGTTTTTGCGATTCCGCATAAAAAATGGCAAATGCCTCCTCCAGGTGCTTGGCAGCCAGAGCGGGATCATTTTCCCTATTTGTATTCGAAGCGGACTTGGTCAATGTGTATCGGTGCCTATCAATGCGTACTTCATGACTTGCGCTTGGGGATACGCAAGGCGGCAATTTTTGCCTCATTAGGGGATAGAATATCAATATTTAGGGAAAAATGGCAAAAATGTTCTATATTTAGTGCTATAGTCTTTAAATCACATTGCCTGATTTGACGGAATCGACCCATTGAGCGAAGAAGCACTGTCCGGAATACAGGAAGGCGCAAAGGATGCAGCAGTAGTTAGTATTGGCTCTAAAGCCGCATCCTTAGCCAATCCAGCAACTGCCTCAGCCGCAGGCAGGGCTAAGCTCCCCTCAAAATTAGGTGAACTGCAAATGCGCTTTGGCGCCCTAAATTTGCAGCAACGTTTAATTGTTGCCGCCGCACTTTTTTTGTTGATATCGGTGCTGATTTTTGTCTCCGTCTCCGGTCGTAGTAAAAGCGATTACCGGATTCTTTTTTCAAGCATTAATGAGCGCGATGGGGCTGCAATCGTAGCGGCCCTGCAACAGATGAATGTGCCGTACAAATTCACTGAAGGGGGCGCCGCCATTTTGGTCCCCGAGTCTTCGGTCTACGAAACCCGTTTGCGCCTTGCTGGGCAAGGACTTCCCAAGGCCGGTAATGTGGGTTTTGAATTGCTGGAAAACCAAAAATTAGGCACCAGCCAATTTGTTGAGCAAGTGAATTACCAGCGTGGCCTTGAAGGTGAATTGGCGCGCAGCATTAGTTCATTAGCCCAGGTGAAATCAGCCAGAGTGATGCTGGCCATTCCGAAGCAAACTGCGTTCATGCGCGAGCAAGAAAAGCCTACGGCTTCGGTAGTCATTACGATGCATCCGGGCCGTTTCCTCGATTCACAACAAGTCGCTGCTATCACCAATTTGGTTGGCTCTTCAGTGCCCAACTTAGGTCCCGCGAATGTGACGATTGTGGATGCCGAAGGTAGTCTACTAGCGCCCAACGCGCAGCGCTTAATGGGTCTGGATAGCACACAACTGAAGTATGTGGCTGAGTTAGAAGGGGCTTTATCCAAGCGGGTTCAGGCGATTCTCGAGCCCATCACCGGCAAAGAAAATGTCCGCGCGCAGGTTACGGTGGACATGGACTTTGGTGAAGTGGAGCGCACCGAAGAAACCTTTGGTCGCAACTCGCCGCCCAATCAATCGTCAATCCGCAGCCAGCAAACCAATGAAGCGGCAGCACCTGGGTCTGCTGCGGCGGGCGTGCCCGGCGCCCTAACGAACCAGCCACCGGGTGGAGCACAAGCTCCGATTAACGCCCCGGGCGGCGCTGCTGCCAATGCCGGACCGCAGAACCTCAATGCTCCCCCAGCTAGCTCTGCGGCAACCGCAACCAATCTCAAACGGGATGCTACGATCAACTACGAACTGGATCGGGCAATTCAGAGCATTAAGTCGCAAAAGGGGCAGGTCAAAAGGATTTCTGCTGGAGTGGTGGTGAACTTTAAGCAACCTCCAGGGTTGGACAAGGAGGGCAAGCCCCTCAAGGCAGTTCCATACAGTACCAAAGAGATAGAGCAGATTAATAATTTGGCTCGCGATGCCGTTGGATTCAATGAGCGCCGCGGCGATAGCGTTAGCGTTGCCAACATTCCATTTAAGATTGAGGCTGATGTAGAGCCCCCATTTTATAAGCAACCTGGCGTCATTGAGCTCAGTAAAGAGTTCTTTAAGTTCGCCATTATTTTGGGCTCCTTGGCAATTATTTTCTTCGGTGTGGTCAAGCCCTTACTCTTTCCGAAGAAAATCGATGAGGCCTTGGAAGAGCAGCGCATCGATGAAGAGTTCGATGAGAAAATCAAGATGGAAATGGCGCAGATGGATCCGAAGGCGCGTGAGAAACGCCGCATGGAAATGGAGCTGCTCAAAGAGCGTCAGCGTATTGCTGAAGAAGAAGAGCGTGCTCACCTTGAGGAGGAGCGTGCTAAGTTGGAAGAAGAGAAAAAGCGTGCGGACGAAGAGAAAAAACAAGAGTACGAAGAGTTACTCAAGTACGCACAAGAATTTGTGGAGGAGAATCCCAAAGTGGTTTCCTCTATTTTTAAAGAGTGGCTGGCTGACGATGCCAATAAGACAAACACGGCGAATGCCGCTGCAGCTGCTGCTGCTTGAGATAAAGAGTAAACACGATGCCGGATGAAGTAGCCGCCCCCAAACAACTTTCGATTGCGGAAGCCCTCAAAGAGGGTGTCAAGGGAGCAACTCAATCCGGTAATCTAACGTTTGATGAGCTCGATGGCGCTTCGCGTGCCGCTGTGGTCTTGTTGGCCGTTGGCGCTGAATCGGCAGCAAACGTCTTGCGCCAAATGACCCCATTTGAAGTGCAGCGCCTTTCCGGAAAAATGGCAGTAGTGCGTTCCTTAAGTCGCGATTTGGTTTTGCAAGTACTCCGTCAATTTAAAGACGTCACGGAAAACAATTCGCAGGTTGCGTTTGATACCGACTCCTTCATGCAAAACATGCTGACCAAAGCCATGGGCGCAGAGGGTGCATCTGACTTGCTGGGTCGCCTTGAATCCACGCTGGATATGTCTGGTATTGAGACGCTGAAGCGGATGGAATCCGATGTTCTGTACGAGATGATCAAAAATGAGCATCCGCAAATTATTGCTACGGTGATGGTGTTCTTAGATCCCTCTCAGGCAGCATCGGTACTGAAACTATTTGGTGATGATTTGCGTAATGAATTGATTCTCCGCATTGCTTTACTGGAGAAGGTTCAGCCAGCAGCCTTGAAGGAGTTGAACGAAGTGATGTCGCGCTCTGCAGGACCCGATGCGGATTTCCGCAGAAGCACCGTGGGCGGCGTTGTGCCTACCGCAGAAATTCTCAATATGCTTTCAGGCGGTTTGGACAAAGAAGCGCTCAACACAATTCGCAATTTCAATGTGGAATTGGCCGATGCAATTCAAGAGAAGATGTTCGTCTTCGAGGATTTCAACGACATCGAAGATCGTTCACTGCAAACCCTGTTGTTGGAAGTTCCACAAGACACCCTAATCGTCGCCTTGAAAGGCGCAAGTCCCAAGCTGCGCGAAAAGCTCTTCAAGAATATGGCAAAGCGTGCTGCCGATGGCGTGCGCGAAGATCTGGAAACCAGGCCACCCGTCAAGGTGCAAGAAGTCGAAGAGATGCAAAAAGAAGTTATTCGTATTGCCCGTGCCTTGTCTGATGAAGGCCGCATGATCATGGAAAGGGGCAAGTCAGCCGATGCCTTCCTCTGATGAGGACTCCTTGCTGACGAGGTGGGAGCCGCCCTCTTTTGATCCTCCGCAGCCTCCCAAGCCACCCAAGGTGGCGCCTATTTATTACCCCACCGTGGAAGAAGTGGAAGCGATTCGCGATGGCGCCTATAAAGAAGCGTATGAGCTCGGCTCAAACCAAGGCTTTGTAGAAGGCAGGGATGCCGGCTATAAAGAGGGCAAAGAAGCGGGTTACCGCGAAGGCTACAAGCAAGGCTATGTCGAGGCCGATGAAGAAACCAAGCGCTTGCAAGATGCTTTAGGTCGTTTGCTTGAGGCGCTAACCGGCATGCCCGAAGCCATTGCGGGGCCTTTAACCGAATTGAGTTTTGATATCGCTTCACGCCTCACGGCAAACGCATCGATGGAGCGTGCCCCCTTTGTTGCCGCAGTTCAAGAGGCGCTGATGCGCCTACCTCGCCCAGGTGAAAATTTATACCTGCGTTTACGAGCGGAAGAAGTAGAGTCCTGGAAAAAGATTGTGGACGATCCGGGATTGCCATTTAACTGCACTATTTTGGTCGATGCGGATGTGCGCCCGGGGCACGCTTACGTTGAAGTCAGCGGCGCGCGCATTGATGTTGGTCTGGAAGCTCGCCTTGCCCTCGTCCGTCATGCTTTGGGCTTGGACGGAAATTCAGGTAGCGTGCCCGATGCCTTGCCACAGAGCGAGACGCAGTTGCTTGGCAGTGCACCTATTGAATCTCCCGCATTGAATCCAGAGCCCGCCGGGGATCCCCTGGAACCCCCTTCGGCAGAAAAAGAGTGAGCCATTTGTTGCCTGCTCAATTGGCAGAACAACTGGAGGTGCGCCGGCAGCACTTGGCGCAAACCCCGCGCTCCATTCGGGAAGGCAAACTCAAACGCGTTTCGGGCATTGTGCTCGAGGTTGAGGGCTTGCCCATGAGCATCGGCACTGGCGCAACCATTTTGTCCGAGCTAGGCGGCAAAACCTACGATGCTGAGTGCATTGGTTTTAATGGCGCGATTACCTATTTGATGCCGATTGACGCAATGGAAGGAATCTCTCCGGGCGCACTCGTCTATCCAGCAAACACGCCATTCAATTCGGGTTCGGGCTACACCTCCAATAGCATTGGAGAGCCACTGCCGATTGGCGAGAGCCTCTTGGGGCGCGTAGTCGATGGTTTGGGTCGGCCGATTGATGGCAAAGGCTATGGAGAAAAACAATTCTCACCCTTCATTCAGAGAAGCTTAAACCCCCTGGATCGAATCCCCATTCACGAGCCTTTGGATGTTGGCATCCAAGCGATTAATGGCTTGCTGACGGTTGGTCGTGGACAGCGGGTGGGTATTTTTGCGGGATCGGGCGTCGGTAAAAGCGTTTTGCTCGGCATGCTGGCGCGCAATTGCGTCGCGGATGTCATCGTGATTGGTTTGGTTGGCGAGCGCGGTCGCGAGGTACGTGAGTTTTGTGAAGATACCTTAGGCCCAGAATCGTTTCAGCGCGCCGTGGTGGTTGCTGCCCCTGCAGATGCTTCGCCCTTGGCGCGTTCAAAAGGGGCTTCGTATGCAACCGACGTCGCGATTTGGTTTAGAGACCAAGGCAAGCACGTGGTGTTAATTGTGGATTCCTTAACGCGCTACGCCATGGCCTTGCGTGAGATTGGTCTGAGCTTAGGCGAGGCCCCCGTGGCAAGAGGCTATCCACCCAGCGTATTTGCGCGCATGCCGGAACTGGTTGAGCGGGTTGGTAATGGCGCAAACCCAAATGGATCGATTACGGCTTTTTATACCATCTTGCTCGAGGGCGATGATACCAATGACCCGGTGGCGGACACTGCCCGGGGTATTTTGGATGGACACTTTTTCTTGTCCCGTGAATTAGCCGACAGCGGTCACTACCCCGCCATTGATGTCGAAAAGTCAATTTCTCGGGTAATGCCCAAAGTGGTCTCAAAAGAGCACCTCTTGTCTGCAAGGCGCTTAAAGCAGCTCTACAGTCGCTACATGCGTGGGCGCGATTTGGTCTCGATGGGCGCTTATATCGCGGGAACCGATCCCGATTTAGATGCGGCACTGCAAGCCTGGCCCCACATTCAGGCGTTTTTACAACAAGATGCCGAACAAGCCATTCCAATCGACCAAACGGAACAGCGTCTGTTCGAAATCGCGCCACCAGTGGTGTAATGCGCCATGTCTGCCATTGAACTGCTCCTGCGCCTAGCTAAGATCCGTGAGGACCAAGCCATGGCCCGTGCCAAAAGGGCTGCCGGACAGGTAAATCAAACTAAAGCCTTTAAAAATCAAGTACTTGAGTACGCCAAGGACTATGAAGTGCAAATGATCGCCGGCGGCAATCAAAGCGTTTCAATTGCCTTTATTCAAGATGCGAACGCCTTTCGTGAAAAGTTAATCCAGAGCTCGATCGAGATGGATGGGCAAATTCAAGGTCTATCCAGAGCCTCGGAAGATACCCTTCAAACCGCTACTCAGGCCAGAATGCGCACCCGCGGACTAACAAAATTGGTCGACAAAATGAAGCTGGAAGCCAGGAAAAAGAAGGCGAAGGCGGAATTGAACCTGTTTGAAGACAACTACGCCGCAAGGGCAAGTGCCAATTCTGGCACGAAAGATGCATAGTAAGTAGTGTTCCTTTTGGAGAGGCTATGCCAACAGTAGGTCAAATTCGAATGCAAGCAGCAGCCAGTGACGCAAATAGCGCCACTAGTAAGCCTGGCACTATGCCCGGCGGCTCAGCTATGCCTGCCGGATTTGAAGCCTTTGCAGCGGCCTTGGATCGGTCCAGCATGACGCGCCTTGAGGCGCGGGCAGGATCAGATAGGGCTGGCCCTCAGTCATCCATGCCGCTGGCATTTAGTCGGCAAAATTTGCCGAAGATGGGCTCCCAAGCGGAAGATCCTGCAAAAATTACCGATGCAATGCAGATGCTAATGGCGCAGCTGGCTGCTCAAGGCCTCTTAAATACTGCCTTGCAATCACCGAACCCGGCCAGCCCCCAGCTGAACGCGGCGAGCGCCGATTCAGCGGCACGCATTCAAAGTCTGATGGCGAGCCTCAATGCCCAGACGGGCGGCCAGCAAGTACTCGATCCCAAGCAATCGGCCTTGATTACGCAAGCGCTCTCGCGTGCCATGAAAGCATCTGGCCAAAGCGCTGAAATCGCAATGCAGGGTCAGGCGGCATCTCTAATGACGGCTTTGCAACAGCAGTCCTTAGGTCAAGCCACAGCCCAAACCACGACTCAAACCCCAGCCCAAATTGCTAGCGCGATTCAGAGCTTGGCTCAGAAAAATGGCATTACCCTTCCACCAGAGATTCAGACGCAATTAACGGCAATCATGAATAAGGGCGCTGACCTGGGTTCAATTAAGTTGTTGGCGGTGGAAGGTGCTGGACAACAAAAACCAGCCGTGGTCCTCGAGCAAGCTGGCGTAGTTGACCCTGCAAAAGCCGCCACCATTCAAAACGTTACCGATCCGAAAGCAGCTAATGCACTGATCAGTGCGGGCGAAAAAGTAATTAAATCCAAAGCATCAGATGCGATTTTGACGCCGGGCAATGTCAGCGATAAAGCGGCGGCTGCAAAGGGTATGCCATTACTCAGTGCGAGCGCCGTGGATGCCAAGGGTGCGATCGAGGCACATAGCCTAGCCCTTAATCAAAATAGGGAATTTAAAGATTCCTTGGATGCGAGTGAATTTACCCCCACCTATGCCGCTAATCTAGCCCGCATAGACTCCCAAATTGTCGGTAATCAGCAAAAAATGGAATTGAAAGCCGCCGAAGTTTCTTTGGCTACTGGCCCCTTACATGAGCAGGTCATGAACGCAGCCAAATCCGGCGGCGGCCGCATTCTGTTGGAGTTAACACCGCCAGAACAGGGCACTATTCGAATTGACCTGCGCATTGATCAGTATGGGCGCGCTCACCTGATCGTGGAAGGCGCCAGTGATGCCACCAAGTCCCGACTGGATCAAGGCGGCCAGAACTTAAAAAATGAATTTGCCCAAATGGGGCTTAATTTATCCCTCGATTTGCGGCAAGATAGTCAATTTCAGCAGGCTCGCGAGCAAGCCTTTAGTAATCCTCGGCAAGGTTTTTACAATAGCCCATCCCCAACTTCTCAACCCTCAAATACAACATTAGCCATCGGTTCGGTCCGATCAGGTGATAATAGGGATAACAGCAATACAGTTCACCTGTATGCTTGATATTATTGAGTAAAGAGGAATACAGCGATGGCTGATGAAGAGCGTATTGAACCGACTTTAGATCCAAATGCTGCAGCCCCGGCTGCTGGTCCAGCCACCACAGCAAATGGAGAAAAACCCCAAGAAGCAGAAAAACCCAAAAGCAAAAAAATGCTTTTCATCATCATTGGTGTGGTGGTTCTGCTGATAGCCGCTGTGGGCGGTTACATGTACATGAAAAGCTCGGAAGAAGCGAGAAAGATTCAAGAAGCCGAGGCGAAGCGCCCCGAAAATATCCTCAAAAAGCAGTTGACGGAGCGCAAACAAAATGCGCCGCCGATTTATATTCCACTTGACGAGATGATTGTCAATCTGCCTGGGCGGGGCGGTGAACACTATCTGCAGGCAAAAATTGTGCTGAGAACGAATGATTCGTCTACTGAGAGCAAAATCAAGAGTTTTATGCCAGTGATTCGCGACAAAATCATTACGGTGCTGTCTTCACGGCAAATGCAGGAGTTGGCGACAGTGGAAGGCAAAGTGATGATGGCGCGTGAAATTGCTTTGGTGATCAATTCAATTATTGCCCCTCAATTAACCGCAATTTATATCTTGCAACAGCAACCGGGCACAGCCGATATGCAAAATTTAGAGCGTATAGGAGCGGTGCCCAAAGAAACATCCACTGGCCAAAAAATTTCGGGTGAGGCAGCCCGTGCCGCTGCAGAATTCTGGAATGTTACTGAAATGGATTTGCCGGTGCAAGCGGTGCTGTTCAGTTCGTTTGTGATGCAGTAATCGACTACTTTAGAGAGTCCACCTAGGAAAACATGGCGGCAGAGGAAATCAATGTCGAGATGAACATTGACGCTGAAGATCAGCGTGCGATGTTTGATAAATCGAAGATTATTGCTCGGCGCCGTATGCCGACTCTGGAGTTGATTCACGAGCGTTTTAGTCGCGCCGTTCGCCTGACTCTCTTTAATATGATCCGTGCACCGATTGAGGTGCAGATGCATCTTCCGGTGGTGAAGAGTTATCAAAAATTCGTCGACGAGTTTCCGGAGCGCACCAACATCAATATTGTTGGTATTCGTCCATTACGGGGCGTAGGCTGCTGGATTGTGGATCCGGGCGTCGTCTACATCGCCATTGACAATATGTTTGGTGGCGAGGGGCGCTTAGCCCCACGACTCAATTTACGGGAATACACCGCCACCGAATTGCGGATTATTCGTCGCTTAGTCGATGCCTTTTTGAGTGAATACGAGAAGGCATGGAAATCGGTTTATGAAATTAAGTTTGATTTCATGCGCCAAGAAACGAACTTCGGTTTTGCCAAGATTACCTCCCCGGGTGAGATGGTCTTGCATTCGAAGTTTACGATTGAGATTAATGGCCGGCCGGGCGACATTGATCTGTGCATTCCGTTTTGGGTGCTAGAGCCAGTCAAAAGCATTTTGTACAACAATATGCAGGGTTTTGCGACCGAGCCCGATCAGCATTGGACTGACCTATTAAACGATCAGGTTCATGAGGCTCCGGTTACGGCGGTTGCCGTATTGGCACGAAAACAGATGTTGCTCCGTGAAATTACCTCTTTATCGGTTGGGGATATCATCCCAATCGAGATTAATGACCCTGTTACGGTTTATGTGGATGGCTTACCTGTAATTAAGGGCCAATATGGCACTAAAGACGGCCGTTATTCGGTGAAGGTTAGTACGATTCAGCATCCGACGGAATTTCTGAAGAGCCCCTTGGAAAGCGCGCGCCTTGGCCCTAGCATGATGCGCAGCGCTGAAAAAGGTGAACTTTATGAGCAGCTTCCTGAAGCGGCCCAAAGTCAGGTTCAGGTTCCCGCAAGCCCGAGTCCGAGCGATACAATAAGTACAGCGGCGGATGGCTTAGTGCCCGATGGCCAATGAAGCGCGAAAAAGTACAGAATAAGGAATCACCATGGCTGAAAATGACAACGATTTAGCAAAATCAATGACGAGTGCGGATGTTTCTGGCTCCTTGCGAAAAGCCACCTTTAACAATCTAGAGGATGGCACACGAGCCAATCCCGATTTCAATGAAATCGACCTTGTCATGGATGTTCCCGTTCAAGTCACGGTGGAGTTGGGGCGCGCAAAAATGCAAATCCGCAACTTACTTAACCTCACTTATGGTTCCGTAATTGAATTGGATATTTTGGCGGGCGAGCCCCTCGAGGTTGTGGTCAATGGATGTTTGGTTGCGCAGGGCGAGGTTGTGATTGTGAATGACCGCTATGGCATTCGCTTGACTGATATCGTGACTCCAGCAGAGCGTCTACGAAAAATTAATCGGTAATTGACATGGACTCCACGGTTGGAGGTATGTTGCTCTTCTCATTCATCTGGCTCGCACTGGCAGCCGCACTGATTTGGGTAGTTGCATTCTTGGTCAAGCGCGATGCCGCCATCCGGACCAGTAATCCCCATGTGATGATCTTGGCTCAGCAGGCTTTGGGGCCG
>CAMDKY010000046.1 GCA_945901245.1 Polynucleobacter meluiroseus
TTTTGAAGCAGTGCAAGATTTACTGAAAGCCAATAACGTACCGTGCAAGATTAATCCGCGCTTGGTGCGGGGTTTGGATTACTACAACTTGACCGTATTTGAATGGGTAACCGATGCCCTTGGCGCGCAAGGCACGATTGCGGGTGGCGGTCGTTACGATCCTTTAATCGAGCGCATGGGTGGTAAATCAGCGCCAGCATGCGGCTGGGCCATGGGCATGGAGCGCGTACTCGAACTCATGAAGGTATCGGAGTCATTGCCCGAGCCCACGAATTTATGCGACATCTTTGTCTTGCATCAGGGCGGCGAGACCTTGCGTACCGCGATGGTTGCTGCGGAGGAAATGCGCAGCGCCGGTATTGATGTTGTTCTATTTTGCGCGCCAGACGGCCAAGCAGCCAGTTTTAAGTCCCAAATGAAGAAGGCCGATGCCAGTGGCGCGGCGTATGCGGTGATCATTGGCCCCGATGAGTTGGCACGCAATGAGGCGCAACTCAAAGATTTGCGCGGGGGCGAAGAGCAGCGCGCTATTCCCCTAGATGACTTGCTTGGTACCGTAATTGATGCCTTAGTGTCCACATCCGAATAGAATGACGCATTCGTATCGTATTTAATAGCCTTGGATCGTTATGCCTTTAGACCTCGAAGAACAAGAACAACTCGATAGCTTTAAAGCCTTTTGGGAGAAATACCGCTCCCTCATCTTGGGCGTCGTGACCGTCGTCCTATTTGTATTTGCTGCCTCTAATGGCTGGCAATGGTGGAAGAACAGCCAAGCAACCGAAGCCGGCAAGCTTTACGAAACCATGATGAGCTCGATTGAAAAGGGCAATAAAGAACAAAGCATGCAGGCGGCAGATGACTTGCAAAAACAATTTGCTGGGACCAGTTATGCTCCGATGGCCAGTTTGATTGCTGCAAAATTAGCTGCCGATGCGGGCGATGCCGCTAAATCCCAAGCTTATCTGCGCTGGGTTGCGGAAAAAGCAGCCAACGATGGTTACAAAGCCTTGGGTAAATTGCGCTTAGCAACGGCCTTGATGGATGAAGGTAGCGCAAAGTCACTTGCCGAAGCCGATGCGATTCTAAAAGGCAAGCCAACCATCGGATTTGAGCCCTTATGGTTTGAGCGCAGAGGCGACTGGTATCTCGTTCAGCAAAAGAATAAAGAGGCCAGAACCAGTTATTTGCAAGCGTGGAAGCTATTGGAAAAATCCAAGGAGTTCCCACAAGAAGCGCGCAGTCTGCTTAAAGTCAAGCTCGATGCCGTTGGGGGCATTGAATGAAACGTCTTTTAGGCGCAGCCCTTGTCGCCGTGTTGGCAGTAAGCCTCGTGGCTTGCTCCGGTAAAGCGCGCGTGCGCCAACCCGCTGAATTAGTCAAAGTAACAAACCAGTTTGATTTGGCCCCAGTATGGTCGGTCAGCATTGGCTCATCCGAGCCCTTTAACTTTCATCCGGCGGTGGTAGGCGATGCGGTGTATGCGGCATCGCGCCGCGGCAGTCTGCGCAAAATCGATGCGCTCAGCGGTAAAACACTCTGGGATATAACTGTTCCAGAAAAGCTGAGTATCGGCCCCGGCTCGGATGGCAAAGTCACTGCAGTGGTGACCACAGAAGGCGATGTCTTTGCTTATGACGACAGTGGCAAAAACATTTGGAAGTTTCATATTGGTGGGGAAGTATTGACAGCCCCGGTAGTGGCTGGCGGTATGGTGGTGATTCGCGGCCTTGATAACCGCTTTGTGGGTTTGGATGCCGCAACGGGTAAGCGCCGCTGGATTTACCAGCGTCAACAATCAGCATTGTCCTTGCGGGTTGGTTACGGCATGCTATCGATTGGTAATGAAGTGATCGTCACCGGTTTTGCAGGCGGACGCTTTGGCATGATTGGCATTGCCAATGGCGGACTCGTTTGGGAAACCCCAATCTCTTTTCCGAAAGGCTTCTCCGAAATCGAGCGCCTCAACGATGTGAGTGCCAAGCCCAGCATGGAGGGTGAGCTAATTTGTGCCGTCTCCTATCAGGGGCGCATTGGTTGTGCGCAAGCGCGTACCGGCACCTTGACGTGGTTCAAAGATTTTTCTAGCTTTACTGGCACCACCCAGAGCAGCACTTTTGTCTTTGCTGCCAATGAAAAATCCCACGTCACTGCATTTCGGAGTAGCGACGGTGTACAGGTATGGGAGAACACCCAACTGACCTGGCGCGATGTTGGCGAGCCCTTGGCAATTGGCCGGGTGGTCTTGATGGGTGACAAGCAAGGCTACATTCATGCGATGTCGCAGGCAGGCGGCGAGATGCTCGCGCGCATTCGCCATGACACCACGCCCGTGACGGCAGCGCCAATTGCAGTAGGCGGCTTGATTCTGGTTCAGTCTCAAGGCGGTAAATTAGCGGCGTACAGCCCTAAATGAAACCAGTTATCACCATTGTTGGCCGGCCAAACGTTGGCAAATCCACGTTGTTCAATCGCTTGACGCGTTCACGCGACGCACTGGTTGCGGACTTTTCTGGATTAACTCGGGATCGCCATTATGGTAATAGCCGCATTACGTCACGTGAATTCATTTGCGTGGATACCGGCGGCTTTGAACCCGTAGCGAAAACCGGCATCGTCGCCGAGATGGCTAAACAAACCAAGCAAGCCGTTGCTGAATCCGATTTAATTATTTTCTTGGTGGATGGCCGCTTGGGTATGGCGCCGCAAGATCGCGTGATTGCCGATTTTTTACGCAAGACCGGTCGACCTGTTGTTTTAGCAGTTAACAAAACCGAAGGCATGTCGCAGGGCATCGTGACAGCCGATTTTCATGAGCTGGGATTGGGCGAGCCGTTTGCGATTTCATCAGCGCATGGCGATGGCGTTAAAACACTGATTGATGATGCGCTCGATGAGTTAGGCATACCCGAGCCCGATGACAGTGCTGAGGCTGATCCTTTAACTCCTCGCGCCATGAAAATCGCGGTGGTGGGCCGCCCCAATGTGGGTAAGTCGACGCTCATCAATAAACTCATTGGTGAAGAACGCGTGATTGCATTTGATATGCCAGGTACTACTCGGGATGCGATTGAAGTGCCGTTTGAGCGTAACGGCAAGCCCTACATCTTGATTGATACTGCGGGTTTACGTCGCCGCGGCAAAGTGTTTGAAGCAATCGAAAAGTTCTCCGTCGTCAAAACCTTGCAGGCGATTGCCGATGCCAATGTGGTGATCTTGATGCTCGATGCCCAGCAAGATATTTCAGAGCAAGATGCGCACATTGCGGGATTTATTTTGGAAGCGGGCCGCGCACTGGTATTGGCAATCAATAAGTGGGATGGCGTGGATCACTACGTCAAAGAGCGCTGCCGCGTCGAGATTGGTCAAAAGTTGCGCTTCTTGGATTTTGCCAATGTGCATCCCATCTCCGCTAAAAAAGGTACCGGCTTAAAAGAGCTGTTTAAGGACGTGGATTTGGCCTACGCTGCAGCCATGGCGAAATTGCCCACCCCAAGGCTTACACGTATTTTGGCGGAGGCGGTGGAGCATCAACAACCCAAGCGTGTTGGCATGGGCCGTCCTAAATTACGCTATGCCCACCAAGGCGGCATGAACCCACCGATTGTGGTGATTCATGGCAGTGCGCTGAGTGGTGTGACGGATAGCTATAAGCGCTTTTTAGAAGGGCGCTTTCGGGAGGCATTTAAGTTGCGGGGAACCCCCTTGCGAATTGAAATGCGCACCAATAAAAACCCCTATGTGGACGCCGATAAAGGCAAAAAGCGCTAATCTAGTGCCATTCTTCTGCCTTTAATCATTCAGTGTTACTGTTGTTTTGGCAAAATAGTTTTAAGCGGTATATATTAATAACCATAGAGTGAATAGCACGCTGTCATGCAGTGCCTTGTTGTCGAATGTAAAAAAGCAAGACTCCCACACATCCAATAATGAATAAGGAGCAGTATGAATAGCAATAAGACCCAATTACTTCAGGACCCCTTCCTGAATACCTTGCGCAAAGAGCACGTTCCCGTATCAATTTACTTGGTCAACGGCATTAAGCTGCAAGGCAATATTGAATCCTTTGACCAGTACGTTGTTTTGCTACGCAACACCGTCACACAAATGGTCTACAAGCATGCGATTTCAACGATTGTTCCAGCGCGTGCAGTGACCTTCCGCGTGGATGAGGAAGAGCCTTCTGCATAAAACTGGTATTGATCCCGTTCGCGCAGTTCTAGTAGGAGTCGATTCGGGGCGAGAGGATTTTCCGGACAGCATGGCTGAACTCAGTCTACTGGCTGATAGCGCAGGCTCCATTCCGATCGCTAGTGTCGTTGCTCGAAAAGGCCGCACTGATCCTGCTTTGTTTGTGGGCTCGGGCAAAGCCAATGAAATCAAGCGGGCCTTAGAGGACAACGACGCCGAGCTCGTTATCTTTAATCACCCCTTATCTCCCAGCCAACAGCGCAATTTAGAGCGCCACCTCGGTCACCATGTGATGGATCGTACGGGCTTGATATTGGATATTTTTTCACAGCGCGCCCAAAGCCACATTGGTAAAACCCAGGTGGAGTTGGCACAAGTACGCTACCGGATGTCGCGCTTAGTGCGGGCATGGAGCCACTTAGAGCGCCAAAAGGGCGGTATCGGTCTTCGCGGCGGTCCTGGCGAAACCCAGATGGAGCTGGATCGACGCATGTTAGCAACCAAAGCCAAGCGCCTTGAGCTTGAGCTGGAAAAGCTGCAACGCCAACAGCGTACTCAGAGAAGGTCACGCAGCCGTAAAGATGTGTTCTCGGTTTCTTTAGTGGGCTACACCAATGCGGGTAAATCCACTTTGTTTAACGCCTTAACTAAGGCCGATACCTATGCTGCAGATCAGCTCTTTGCCACCTTAGATACCACCTCACGCCGGGTATTTTTGCCCGAAGTGGGCTCGATTGTGGTCTCGGATACGGTTGGCTTCATTCGGGATTTGCCCCATCAGCTGGTGGAAGCCTTTCGGGCGACCTTGGACGAGACCATCCATGCCGACTTAATACTGCATGTGATTGATGCCTGTAGCCCAGTCGCCAAGGAGCAGCAAGCCCAAGTGGAGGCCGTTTTGGCTGAAATTGGGGCCGATTCCATCCCGCGGCTGGAGGTGATGAATAAGATTGACCTAATGCCCCAGACCTTCAGTAAAGGACCCATGGTTGTAAGGGATATTGAGGGCCTGCCAAGCCGGATTTATCTGTCGGCGCAAACGGGGCTGGGCCTTGATTTACTGCGGGATACTCTCGCTCAAAGCGCTGTAATGACTGATAGAATAAGGGATCAACACAAGCGTCCGAAGTCGCAATTGACTACGGAGGAGTTGTTGGCCCCTATGACAGAACGACCTGATTCCGCTGAATTTAACCCGATTCCACTAAAACACTATTTACCCCATGATGCGTAGACTGCTTTCGATTTTTTCGGTAAATGACCCTGGCTGGGGGAATTCCCCGCGCCAAAATGACCCCAAAGGCGATGCCGCCGGCTCGAACGAGCCCAAGTCCGGCAATGAGGGTGCCCCTCCGCCCGAAGAGCAGGGTGCCTCTTCAAATCCCCCTCCAGCGAGGCCGGATTCCGGTCGCAAGCCCGTCGGCAATGGTCCTCCAGATCTGGACGAGCTGTGGCGTGACTTTAACGATCGCCTGAGCGGTTTGTTTGGCGGCAAAAAAGGCTCTGGCAGACCCAGTGGTGGCTGGGATGGCAAGCCCAACCCGAATCCCAATAATGGCAAAGGCAGCCCACCGGGTGGCTCACGCCCACCGATCTTTTCAGGTGGATTGCCGTTTTCTTCCAAGAACGGCATCTTGGCCGCGCTTGGCGGTGTCTTCTTTATCTGGATTGCGAGCGGCTTTTTTATGATCCAAGAGGGTCAGGCTGGCGTGGTGCTTACATTTGGTAAATACGATTACACCGCAGGCCCTGGTATTAATTGGCGCATTCCGTTTCCAGTCCAATCTACTGAGGTAGTGAATATCTCCGCAGTGCGTTCGGTTGAGATCGGTCGGTCGGTTGTGATTAAGGCGACTAACCAAAAAGACTCTTCCATGCTGACTGAAGATGAAAACATCATCGATGTGCGCTTTGCTGTGCAATACCGCCTCAAAGACCCAACCGAATACCTCTTTAATAATCGTGATCCCGACTTTGCTGTAGTGCAAGCAGCCGAAACCGCGGTGCGTGAGATCGTTGCGCGTAGCACGATGGATAACGTGCTGTATGAAGGCCGTGAAAAGATTGCGATTGATTTAACCGCATCGATTCAGCGCATCTTAGATAGTTACAAGGCCGGTATCTTTATTACCAGTGTCACGGTGCAAAACGTACAGCCGCCAGAGCAGGTACAAGCGGCTTTTGATGATGCTGTCAAAGCAGGTCAAGACCAAGAGCGCCTGAAAAGCGAAGGTCAAGCGTATGCGAATGACATTATTCCGCGGGCCAAAGGTACAGCTGCTCGCTTGATTGAGGAAGCAGAGGGTTACAAAGCACGTGTCAGCGCAACCGCAGAGGGTGATGCCATGCGCTTTAAGCAAATCTTAGTGGAGTACGCTAAAGCACCGCAGGTAACGCGCGATCGCATGTACGTCGATACCATGCGTGAGGTCTACACCAATGTGTCTAAGATTTTGGTTGATACCGCAAAAGGCAACAACATGCTGTATTTACCGCTTGATAAGATCGTCTCGCAAGTCACGGCGGAGAGCAATCAAGTGGCCAGTCAAGCCACGGGTTCCGTTACCGTTAACTCAGCGGGCGATATCCCTACCACTACCAGAGCGCCAGAGCGCACACCGGATCGCCGTGACGGCGGTCTGCGCAGCCGTGATCGGGACGTACGATAATGAATATGAACCCAAACCGCATTATTGCCACTGTCATCGGCCTTGTCCTGATTGGCATCGTTCTCTCGTCTAGTATTTTTGTCCTGGATCAGCGTAAGTACGCCGTGGTCTTTGCCTTCGGACAGTTTGTTCGAACTGCGGATGAGCCAGGCCTGCACTTTAAGTTGCCCGCTCCCTTTCAGAATATCCGCTTCTTTGATCGCCGCATTATGACGATCGATAACCCGGAAGCAGAGCGCTACATTACGGCTGAGAAGAAAAACTTATTGGTTGATTCCTACGTGAAGTGGCGCATTGTCGATCCACGTAAATTCTTCATCAGCTTTAAGGGCGATGAGCGCATGGCTTCGGATCGCTTGACACAACTCGTTCGTTCAGCGCTCAATGAAGAATTTACCAAGCGCACCATTCGGGAAATTATTTCTGAGCAGCGCGATGAGGTAATGCAAAACATTCGTAAGAAGGTCGCAGTAGATGCGTCTGATATCGGCGTTGAGATTATGGATGTGCGCTTAAAACGCATCGATCTCTTGGCCGAGATTAGTGATTCGGTCTATCGCCGGATGGAAGCGGAACGCAAGCGCGTTGCAAATGAATTGCGCTCCACTGGCGCTGCGGAGTCCGATAAGATTCGTGCGGATGCAGAGCGCCAGCGGGATGTGATTTTGGCCGAAGCGTATCGCGATGCCCAGCGCATCAAAGGTGCTGGTGATGCACGCGCAACGGCTTTTTACTCCGAGGCGTTTGGGCGCGATCCCCAGTTTGCCCAGTTTTACCGCAGCTTAGAGGCTTATCGCAGTTCGTTTAAAGACAAGCGCGATATTATGGTGATTGAGCCAAGTAATGAGTTCTTCAAGCACCTTAATAAAAAATAAGAAGCGCGTATCGTGAATCGTTGGTTATTGCCTGAAGACATCGCCGATGTCTTGCCTGCTAAGGCGCGCAAAGTCGAGCAGCTGCGCCGCAGTTTGCTCGATTTGTATCGCGCTTATGGTTACGAGCTAGTTGCTCCCCCTTTGCTGGAGTTTTTGGATTCATTGCTGACGGGCACAGGCTCCGACCTCAATTTACAAACGTTTAAATTGGTAGATCAGCTCTCGGGCAGAACCTTAGGTTTACGAGCCGACATGACGCCCCAAGTCGCCCGCATTGATGCCCACTTACTCAATCGCACTGGGGTAACGCGGCTTTGCTATGCGGGACCCATTGCCCACACACGGGCGCCGATCGGCTGCTCCTCGCGTGAAGAACTGCAACTCGGCGCGGAAATTTACGGCCACGCTGGCTGGGAGGCTGACTTAGAGGCCTTATCGCTTTTATTGCAAACCCTGCAGACGGCAGGCCTGAAGCAGGTTTACCTCGATCTCTCCCATGCTGGTATTTTGACTGGCATATTGGAAGGGCAGGTAATTAGTAAAGAAGAGATTGAAACCCTCTACGGTCTTTTGCAAAGCAAAGACCGCAGCAGCCTCGCACGCTGGTCGCGTAATTTACCGCAGCCCGTTGGCCAAGCCCTAATGGCATTAACGGAATTGAGCGGCCCGGCAGCCGAGGTCTTGGCTAAGGCACGCAGTGGTCCATTAGCTCTGCCGAATAACGCATTGGTGACCGATGCGCTTGCCCTCCTTGAGCGCCTGTTTGGTGCGCTCAGCGCCGTATCGCCGGCACCCGAAGTCAGTATTGATTTGGCTGATTTACGGGGCTATCAGTACCACAGCGGCATGATGTTTACTGCTTACGTTGATCAGTTGCCGCAACCGATTGCCCGGGGTGGGCGCTATGACCACGTCGGCCAGGCATTTGGACGTGCCCGTCCAGCAACTGGCTTTTCGCTTGATTTATTGACCTTGGCTAGTTTATCGACTGAACTAGAGGGGCGTTCGGCTATTATGGCGCCGTGGATTGATGATGCAGCCTTGCAAGTCGCCATTCATTCTCTTCGTGCTGCGGGTGAGATTGTGGTTCAGCTGGCACCAGGGGACGACGCCCTCAGTGCCGAATATCGCCTGGATCGGGTTTTGTTTTTGCAGAGCGGTGTATGGAAAGTACAATCCAGAGGTGCTTCTGAGCTCAGTTAGCATGCAGTGATGTATTTTTAAATGATTTGTTTATTACTGGATTAACTATGCCTCAACTACAACAAACTCGTGGCCGCAATGTGGTCGTTATTGGCACGCAGTGGGGTGATGAGGGCAAGGGCAAAGTTGTTGATTGGTTAACGGACCATGCACAAGCCGTAGTGCGCTTTCAGGGTGGACATAATGCGGGGCACACCCTCATTATTGGTGATAAGAAAACCATTCTGCGTTTAATTCCGTCGGGCATCATGCACACGAAGGTGATTTGCTACATTGGCAATGGCGTTGTGCTTTCACCGGAAGCCTTATTTAAAGAGATTAGTGAGCTAGAGGCCGCGGGCCTCGATGTTTGCTCGCGCTTGCGTATTTCTGAAGCAGCTACGCTGATATTGCCGTACCACGTCGCCATTGATCATGCGCGTGAGAAAAAACGCGGTGAGGCCAAAATTGGAACAACTGGTCGCGGCATTGGGCCTGCTTACGAAGATAAAGTAGCGCGCCGCGCATTGCGGGTACAAGATTTGTTTTACCCAGAGAAGTTTGCTGAACAATTACGCGAGAATCTGGAGTATCACAACTTCATGTTGACGCAGTATTACGGCGCGAGCCCAGTCGATTACAAAGCGACCCTCGATGAAGCGTTGTCGTATGCGTCGCGCATTAAGCCGATGGTGGTGGATGTTTCTAGTGCCCTGTATGCGGCTGAGCAAGCAGGTCAATCCCTCTTGTTTGAAGGTGCTCAAGGCACCTTGCTTGACATTGATCATGGTACCTATCCCTATGTTACGTCGAGTAACTGCGTAGCGGGTAATGCTGCCGCCGGCTCCGGCGTCGGCCCAGAGTCCTTGCAGTACATCTTGGGCATTACTAAAGCGTATTGCACCCGTGTGGGTGCAGGGCCTTTCCCAAGTGAACTCTATGACCACGACAATCCAGCCAAACAGGATCCAGTCGGCATTCGCTTGGCAGAAGTCGGTAAAGAATTTGGCTCTGTCACGGGTCGTCCGCGTCGTACCGGTTGGCTTGATGCGGCTGCCTTAAAGCGATCGATTCAGATTAATGGCCTCAGCGGTCTGTGCATTACGAAGCTAGATGTGCTCGATGGTTTTGAAACCATTCGCTTATGCGTGGGCTACATGCTCGATGGTGAGCGCTTGGATGTATTGCCTCGCGGTGCGGAAGCGGTTGCACGCTGCGAGCCGATTTATGAAGACTTTCCAGGCTGGAAAGGCACGACCTACGGTATTCGGGAGTGGGATAAGTTGCCGCCAGAGGCGCAGACGTTCTTGCGCCGAATTGAAGCCGTTGCGGGTAAGCCAATCGCCATGGTTTCTACAGGGCCGGAGCGCGATGAAACCATACTCTTGCAGCACCCGTTTGAGGCTTAGGGCAACTGCCATTGATGGTTGCCCTAGAAGACGGAGCAATGCCAAGCATGCACAACTCCGTTTTGAATAGTGGTGCCCAGAAGAGGACTCGAACCTCCACAACCTTTCGATCGCCAGCACCTGAAGCTGGTGCGTCTACCAATTTCGCCATCTGGGCATTGGGCTCTATTATAGGGCTAGCGGGTATTTCCGCAGATATCCACTGGAATCCTGACCGAATGAATGCAAGCCATGCGTAAATCTGAACCCTTAATACCGCGTGAATCCGATCGCCTCGGCACGATCCAAGGTCATCGTGATGGTTTTGGTTTTGTTGTTCCGGATGATGCGGGAGAAGACATCTTTCTATCTGAACGGGAAATGTCTCGGGTAATGCACGGCGACCGTGTCAATGTCAGGGTGATGGGAACGGATCGGCGCGGACGGCCCGAAGGTCAGATTGTTGAGGTTATTACTCACGTCAATCGCCTTGTGATTGGACGTTTATTAAATGAGAACGGCGTTCTCATTGTTGCTCCTGAAGATAAACGCATCGGCCACGATATTTTGATACCACCCAAGGGGCAACTCAATGCCAAATTGGGTCAAGTGGTCAGTGTGGAAATCATTGATTACCCCGATAGTTATCGGCAAGCGGTAGGCCGAGTAGTGGAAGTGCTCGGTGAAATCGATGACCCCGGTATGGAAATTGAGATCGCCGTTCGTAAGTACGGCGTACCCCATGAATTTTCTGTAGCCACCCTGAAAGAATCAGCCGCGCTACCAGAAGGAGTGATTCAGGAAGACTTAGAGGGGCGGGTTGATTTACGCGATGTGCCCCTGGTCACCATTGATGGCGCGGATGCCCGTGACTTTGATGATGCCGTCTATTGCGAGCCCACGATGTTTGGCAAGGTCAAGGCATGGCGCCTGATCGTAGCGATTGCCGATGTGTCCCATTACGTCAAGCCAGGGCATCCCTTGGATGAAGAGGGTCTGCTGCGGGCGACCTCGGTGTATTTTCCGCGTCGGGTCATTCCGATGCTGCCAGAAAAGATTTCCAATGGGCTGTGTTCGTTAAATCCCGGTGTTGATCGCCTTTGCATGGTGTGCGACTCGGTGATTGATATCCATGGTGAAATACTCGCCTATCAGTTTTATCCTGCGGTCATGCACTCGGCACAGCGCTTTACCTACGATGCGGTATGGGAAGTGATTAGCAATTCCAATGGACCGGATGCGGCGCGTTTTGCGCAGTTTCGTCCGCTGCTGAACAATTTGTATGGTCTATTTAAGATCCTGTTATCTGCTCGCGAGAAGCGCGGCGCACTCGATTTTGAAACTACCGAGACCCAAATCATTTCGAATGAGCTTGGCAAGATTTTGCGCATTGAACCACGCACGCGCAACGATGCCCATCGATTAATTGAAGAGTGTATGTTGACTGCCAACGTCTGCGCTGCTGATTTTTTACAAAAAAATGCCCATTTGGGTTTATACCGGGTGCACGCCGAGCCCTCGGAAGAAAAAATCATGACTCTGCGGCAGGTGCTTCGTACTGCATCACTGAGCCTTAGCGGTGGTGAAAAGCCCCAGCCCAAGGATTTTGCCCGCCTGATTAAAGAAATTAAACCCCGGCCGGATGCCACCATGTTGCAAACCGTGGTGCTGCGATCAATGCAGCAGGCGGTCTATCAGCCAGAGAATGTTGGCCACTTTGGTTTGTCGTATCCAGCCTATGCGCACTTCACCAGCCCGATTCGGCGTTACCCTGATTTGTTAGTGCACCGTGCGATTAAAGCGATCCTGCAAAAGAAACCCTACTACCCGAGCTTGCCGGAGCGAGTGCCACTCAATCTCACCTTGCCACGTAAGGGACAAGCACGTACTAATGCATCGGAAGCCAAGAAGTCACAGAGTGCCAGTCAAGCAGCAGGTCCGCAAAAGGGTAAAGGCGCAGCGGCGAGTGGCGCACTCGCGGTATGGGGACAACTGGGTGTGCATTGCTCATCGAATGAGCGGCGGGCTGATGAGGCATCGCGCGATGTCGAGGCCTGGCTCAAGTGCTATTACATGCGCGATCACCTTGGCCAAGAATATGCGGGCTCGATTACGGGAGTAGCCAGTTTTGGCCTGTTCATTCAGCTGGAAAATCTCTTTGTTGAGGGTATGGTGCACGTCACCGAACTCGGCGGCGACTACTATCAATATGACGAAGCCCGCCAAGAATTGCGCGGCGAGCGCACTGGTATGCGCCACCGTTTGGGTGACCGCCTGCACGTCCTCGTTAGCCGGGTGGATTTAGATGCGCGCAAGATTGAATTTTCTTTAGTGAAGTCGGTTATCAGTGAGCGTGATGGTGTGCGTAGTCGTACCCTCGTGCTAGCGAGCGATACCGGCAAGCCTAACAAAAAAGCAGCGTCCAAAAAGTCACGGCCGTCGAGTAAAGCGCCGAAGAAAAGTTCTGGCGTTAATGTGAATGCGGCCAAGGCAGCCGGCAAGCAAGGTGCGCAGCAATCGAAGTCAGCCAAAGCATCTCGGGGTAAGTCAGCTGCCATACGCACTCCAGGAAAGCCCGCAGGTAGTAAGCCGCCTACCCGCAAAGGGAAGCGTTAATGAAACAAATTATGCTCGGCTTTCATGCGATACAGGCGCGTTTGCGCCTTGACCCTGATAGCCTCAAAGCAGTCTATTTTGATCCAGCACGGCGCGATCGCCGCATGGGTGATTTTTTAAAGCAAGCCGAATCGATTTTGGGTGATCGCCTGCATTCTGCGGATTCCGAGCGTTTGCATAAATTAGCAGGCCACGATCGCCATCAGGGCGTCGTTGCCTTGGCGGAAAAAATGACAGTGGCTCGCACCTTAGCCGAGCTGGTTGATGGCATTGAAGGCAAGCCCCTTCTATTGGTTCTCGATGGTGTGACTGACCCGCATAATCTGGGTGCTTGCTTGCGCGTGGCCGATGGCGCTGGGGTACATGGCGTAGTAGTTCCAAAGGATCGCTCGGCCCACGTTAATGCGACGGTAAGTAAGGTCTCCAGTGGCGCTTCCGAAGTGATGCCTTTGATTACAGTAACCAACTTAGCCCGTAGCATGCGTGAGATGCAAGAGTTGGGTATTTGGCTCATCGGCACTGATGACGAAGCTGAAAAATCGATTTATGACCTCGACTTAACTGGACCGATTGCCTTGGTGATGGGCGCAGAAGGCGAGGGGATGCGGCGCTTAACGCGTGAGCATTGCGATCAATTGGTACGCATTCCGATGCATGGCGTGGTTGAAAGCCTCAATGTCTCGGTGGCCAGTGGCGTTTGTCTTTATGAGGCATTGCGTCAACGCAGCCTCAAGTAGGCTACTGAATACTTTAAGCAACGCTTGTAAAAGTTTTCTTAAAGTTTTGTATCGCAGGCTAACCTGGCCTGCGCAAAGGCGTCCCACTAAACAATATCACCAGGAGTGCGGAGCTTGCATTTCTGGCTCATCCAAATAATGCGTCGCGCAAAAGAACTTTGCCCTTTGGTAAGCGTTTGGCAGCATCCTTGCGTAATGCTAAAACCTCTTTTGCTGTCAACGGCGCATCATCAGGAGCATAAGCATGCAAAACATCTGTAGCGAACCTCGACAAGGCCATATGAATAACTTGCATTTCATTTATCCCTAATTCTTTTGCTATAGCCCTAACCGTTGCTCGCGTCACACCAAATGGTGTGTCCCTAGATTGGAATTTCACTAATAAGCTATCGTTTGCAGTCTTCATCATTGCAAATCTATTGATTCGTTTTTAAATCGGATAGCGCACGTTTGAGTACGCCTTTTGGAAAATACCGCATATCCCTTGTATTGATTGGTAAGTGAGGTAAGTGCTCCTGCAATATGGCAACCACCATCAGTGCTTGATTGAGATCACGTTGTTTTTTTACAGGCTCGCGGTCTACTTGATGGGATAGCCAGGCTTTATGGATAGCAAATGCCCTAGGGTCTGGCACCGGCATCATGACAGGTGCCCCATTGCTAGCAATGACAACCTGCTCTACTCGCGGCGAGTTTGCTAGCCATTCTAAATTTGGTATTTCTACAAGCTCTAGATCATTCTTAGCCATGGGGCTCGGCTTAGTGTATAGCATTCCTTTATCTTGCCCAATTAAATCCACCATGAAGCCATCTTTATTGATTGCTCTAAATTGTTCTGTAGAGGATAGCTCAAAAGTCTTATCCACTTTTTTAAGTAATCCCAGGAGCCCTTCGCCATCCAGTTTTTTTGTAATCAGGGAAACCGGTTGGCGCACATCGTAAAGGAGATCAACATCACCCGATGCCAGTAGCTCCATTTTTAGCTCGACTCCAGCCATCGATTCGTAAGCGAAGATCGCATGCGTTCCCACCACCCTTAACTCAGACAGGGCTTGCACTTGATCTAGTTTTTTTAAGATGTCCCCAATAATTCTGGGCATCCTGCCAAGACGTACCGCTCTATTGAGTCTGGATTGAGTCTCTAACGCAGCATTCAGACCCTGGTATTTTTCTTCGGCAAGCTCTTTCCCAGCCTGAAATTGCGTAAAGATCAGTTCAGTTTTTGGACTTCTGACCCCAAGTGATTTGCTATTGCCGCTTGCGCTGGTCATTCTTAATAGGTAATCGGTACCGTTGACATTTTTCCATCGCATGCCATATTTGTGTTCATTGTGGCGCCACGCAAGCTCCCGCCAGCCTCGATAGAGCTGGTCTGATTCCACTAAAAAGAGCCGTTGCTGATCCGATAGGGGTTTCATTTTTACCTGTAAAAACTGTTTTTTACAATTTACAGGTAAAAATCGATCGGGTCAAGCTAATTTGAGCTTTTCAGCAGGTCTTCTAATTTGACAATGTCACTGCAGAAGGCCCGAATACCCTCTGCTAACTTTTCCGTTGCCATGGCGTCGTCGTTGAGCTGCAAGCGAAAGGCGGATTCAGTAACAATCAGTTCCTTGATTTCTTTGCCCTGAGTATCTTTGGGATCGAGCTTTCGTGTAACCACCTCAGAACTGCTTTGCAGTTCGGCGAGTAATTCGGGGCTAATGGTCAGTAAATCACAGCCGGCCAATTGCATGATCTGATTGGTGTTCCGAAAGCTAGCACCCATGATCTCCGTAGCGATATCAAAATGTTTGTAGTAGTGGTAGATTCCTTTGAAGGATTGCACGCCGGGATCGTTTTCGCCGCCATGCTGGGCATCATTCCAATTGCTACCCAGCTTGGCTTTATTCCAATCGGTGATCCGACCCACAAAGGGCGAAATAAGTTGTGCTTTGGCCTTACCGCACGCCGCCGCCTGAACTAAGGAAAACAGCAAAGTCATATTGCAATGAATGCCTTCGGCTTCCAGAACTTTTGCAGCCTCGATACCTTCCCAGGTGCTAGCTAACTTAATTAATACCCGTTTTCGATCAATACCGTGTTCCGCATACAGGGCAATTAATTCTCTGGCTTTGGTGATGGTTGCATGGGTATCAAACGACAAGCGCGCATCGACCTCGGTCGAGACCCTGCCGGGTACGATTTTCAGAATTTCTAAGCCAAAGGCGATCAGGATGCGATCCATCAGTGCCGATACAGTTGCCCGGGGATTGGCTACTTTGACCGCTTGTACCAGCTCCTGATAGCTGGGCTGTTGCACTGCTTTTAAAATCAGGGATGGGTTGGTAGTGGCATCCTGCGGCGCAAACTGCTTCATCCGCTCAAAATCACCGGTATCGGCAACTACGGTCGTGAAGGTTTTTAATTGGTCTAGTGCTGTATTTGCAGTTGTCATGGGTGCACTTGTTTCTAATCCGAAAGGGGACACCGTTATAGTGTCATATAGTGAGTAGCATAAATGAATCTGAGATAGACCTCCTATGAATCAAGATCAACTAAAGCGCCTGGTGGCGGAAGCAGCACGTGATGAAGTACTGGCCTTGGCCCCCGGTCAGGTTCTAGGCATTGGCACAGGCTCTACTGCCAACTGGTTTATTGACGTGCTAGCCCCGCATAAAGCGCACTTTTCTGGGGTGGTATCGAGCTC